>CAZTKW010000007.1:1062-1290 GCA_964614315.1 uncultured Pirellulales bacterium | reverse complement strand
CATAACTTGCTTGAGACAGACTCGAATCGTGACTTGATGCTCGTTGCGTCGGTCACAAAGGTGAAGGTTTTCGATGTTTGTTGAAAGAGGTAGCTGTTTTGGCTTGTAGCCAAAGCAAGAAGAAGAGTTGATGTATTGTTTTTTGAAAGAGGAGGAGTATTATGTTTAAAAAAGTGTTTTGTTTGTTGGCTGTTCTAGCAATTGCTGGTTCCGCTAATGCAGCTTTGA
>CAZTKW010000007.1:0-1052 GCA_964614315.1 uncultured Pirellulales bacterium | reverse complement strand
TACCGCCGGCACTGCTGCTGATGGTGTTCTTGTCAATGGTGCCACGATTGTTGATATTGACACCACGTCTCGTGGTGTAGAGTGGGCGCTGCAGTTGAACAACACCACCGGAAGTGGTCTGGCAGACTCGCAGTATATGAACATCACCAACGGGGATGATACCTGGTATGACACAGCTATTCCCCTTACGCTTGGTGCACGTTCATACGCAGCCTGGGTAAGACTGGACACGTCCACGACCCAAAGCTGGAGTATAGTTGCATCCAAGGGTTTCGAGACGGCCGTAAATCTGGCTGCAGGAACACCAGCGGGTAACGGTGCGGACCAGATGGTGTTTTCTCATCAAACAGGTTTTGCTTCCTGGGCCCCCATGAAGGGTACGGTAAGCGTAATGAATGATACGTACTGGGTTCACGTTGTTGCAACGATTGATGGCGCCGATTATAAAACAGGGGCACTGTATATAAACGGCGTGCTGCAGGAATCCAAGCAGACGTGGGGTCCGTTGTATCAAAATGACCTTGACCTGCTTATTGGCGCCGAGCCCAACAGGACCGGTTACCAGTTCGGCTGGAACGGTATGATTGACGATGTCCGCATCTATGATACGGCGATTGACGCTCAAGGCGCTATGGACCTGTTCATAAATACCTACAGTGAAGCTCGTCCGACGATTCCTGAGCCGGCAACGATTGCGCTGCTCGGTCTGGGTGGTCTGGCTCTGCTTCGCAGAAAACGCTAATTCTCAGCCAACACTAAGAGTAGTTAGCTAATGAATTTGTACCATTTCGGGGCCTATACTTCGGTGTAGGCCCCGGTTGTTTTAATGCACCCGGCCCCCCCCGCCTGTTTGTTTGGAACCCGGGCAATCACCCAGTTGTTCTGTCCGGTAGTTGTTGAGCCGGAGGTTAACGTTGTTAACGCAGACTTGAGGGCTTCTGCTTAACTTCACTTTTTTGCTCTAAGACCAAAATACCGTTTTTAGGACGGGGCAAATAGCTGCCGGCTCTACCGAAAATCCACAAACCCAGCCTCACAAAAAATCCTTACCA
>CAZTKW010000006.1:0-21502 GCA_964614315.1 uncultured Pirellulales bacterium | reverse complement strand
GCAAGCCGTATTTAGTAGGCAATAGCCCGATAACTTTGTTCGCTTGGATTTCTGCGTTGGCCAGCTTCATCCGCAGGTCAACTAGTTCTTCCTTGAGTGCTTGTTTATCCATTTTTGCTCCTTTCCTGCTCTCTTAATTCCACATGCCTATATCCCACAAACTCCGAGATTAGTTGACGGGATTTGTCTGGTAACTTCATCTTAATATCCTTCTCTATTTGGTCGAATAGTTCGCTATAGTTCGTTACTTCTTGTTTCATCTTATTCCTCATAGTCGATTAGGTTCACCAAAATATCCAAGTTCTGGTTGCATTCTTTACTAAAAAGTTGGTTTCCATTGTTCCACTCCACCAAGAGTGTTTCCACTAGGTCATAGCCTTCATTGGTGAATCCTTCCCAGTCCTCTACCCACGCCCTCACAGGAGTATCTACTTCAAGATACTCTCCCAGCTTCTCTAGGCTACCTTCTTTTACTTCTAGCATTTTCATTTTCTTCTCCTGTCTTTTTTCTTATTTTTTATATTCGTCTATAATGTGTCCTTCTTTATCTCTTAGACACATTACTTCTATCTCATCGGCACAATTAGCACCATCATCAAAAACAATATTACAAGGATGATACCAATCACTTTGACACAGTTCGTGCCAATGTTGGTAGCGAACTTCCTTTTTGTATGTTCTCATCCTTCTCCTCCTGTTTTTATTTTTCAAAAGGGGAATCCCCATATAGCGAATTCCTCTGTTTCAATCTGGCGAAATTTCACGAAGGAAAACTCTACAATTTTCTTTCCTTCCTTCATTTCCACCTTCCTCTCTGTAGTAGCTACTACCACAGGGAACTCTTTTTTAAGAAGCATAGTAGTAATGGCAAAAGCACAGGAGAATTCTCCCATTACCATTACTACATTCCTTCCCATTCTATTGCCTTGTTCATCGCAGTCAAAAGGCTTTCCCACTTTTGCTACAACTTCCTCAGCAATGTTTTCTACTTCTTTACTACTGGCCTCAGGAGAAATATTTGGGAAAGGGATATCTATTATTTCCCCTTCCTCCCAAAAGTCCTCTCCATCAGAAGTAGCAACAAGACTCTTTGCCACCTCAATTTGCTTTTTTCCCCAGTTTTTGCTGGGGTGATTTGATACATTAAAAAACTTCATCTTTTCCTCCTGTCTTTTATTTATGAGTCTCTATGAGCTACTCGCCAATTTGGCTCTCTTTGAGAAATAAACGGATTACCGAGTCCCATATTCTTTATAGCTTGTTTTGTTCCTACTTCCATTTCGTCATCTCTGAACCCTGCTCCCAATCCAGAATGGTCAATTTTAGGTTGTTCTTTCTTTTCGGGTTTGAAAAGCTCGATGAATTCGCTGGGAGCGTTTGGCAAGGTGATTACTATTTCTTTCCCTTTTACCAGTCCCGATTCCTTGAAACAGCATCCCTCGAAATTTCCTACCGTTCCGTAGAATACTCTTCTGGCTGGAAGTCCGTCTATACTGGCTGTCTTGTTCTCGAAATTCAATGTTACTTCTTTGCCCCCTAGCGGGGTTTGTTTGGTCATTGTCTTCTCCTGTCTTTTTTCATTCTGTTTTACTATCATACACCTATATTATATACTATTTTTTCAAGTTGTCAATGGGTAAATGGCAAAAAACCCAATCGATATCGCTGTATGGTAGAACTGGACAGCGTTTCAGAAAACGATACTCAACCATTACTTTAAGTTTTATCCGCATAGTCTATCCTAGCCTGCCTTTTAGCCAAATCCTTCCCTCGACCACGACGCAATATAGGGAATTCGTCAAGAATATTGTAGATAGTTCCGAGAGAACAGGAATATTTTTCGGCTAGCTCCTCCATTGTAAGGTGAGTTATTGGCCTGATGTAGTCTATGCAGATACTCTCTTTTACTTGGTCCGAAAATCTTCTTTTCATATTCTTCTCCTTATTATGCTTATATCATATCAGAAAAGAAAAGTTTGTCAAGTGTCTAAAATTCTATATGGCCGTCTGAAATGAACATGCTCAGAAACGCCCTATTTTGCCATAGTTTTTCATATCAATGAAGAAATATACGAGGCAAAAATCAAAACGCTTGGTTCGCCATTTTTTTATTAAGCCAGTCCTACGTTTCAGCGATTCCAGGCAAATATGTGAAAAGTATCAAGTATCAGGTAGGTAAGATATAGTCCAGTTCTATCTTTTAGAAAAGTATCAATTGAAAAAGTAGGCAGGGTAGCCGATAGAAGGCGAAAGGAGAAAGACCTATATCAGCCGCCCCGCTGAATTAGTTGAGAAAGTAGCTTAATGCTTCTTCGGATGTATCAAAGTATCTGATTTTTTTTCCAGGCAATTTTACCCAGATAATTCGGCCTTTCTCTCGTATATCAATATGAACGTGAGCCTCGTAAATTCCTAGCCCGTTAATTTGCCAGTTTTCCTTAGCAAGACTAAAAAGCTCAGGAAGCATATCCAGCCTTCTGGGCTTGAGGTCAACTGCCAATCCTTTCAGATGATAGGAATCACTAGCTCCACCGACTCTCTCATTGTGCATCATAGTCCTGTATCCGCTAGTTACTATGAGTGCTCCTATTTTATCTCGCAATTCCTGGCATATTTCGACTAACCTGCTGTCAATCTTGACCTCATCTGTATCGGGCGAGGCAAATTCCTGCAGATTGAAATTATCTGTTAATTTGAAATTGTTCAAAGTCATTATATAGTCTCTACCAATATTGTTCCTAATTCACGGTTACAAAATACTCTGTCCTTAAGCGCTGCTGAAAAAGCCGTAAACAACTCTGGCTTGTCGTCTGTCCCATAACGAAAATTCTCACCTGCTAGAAGGAACATACATAGAGCCTCTATCGCGATGTCATCCAACCATCCAGGAATGACAGGCTTAAAGGAGCGTAAAAATCTTACCAGTTCATCTCTGTCAATCCAGCCATCTTTTATTACTTGTGTTGCCACATCAAACACGGTTTTCTGTGCTTCATTTTTGGCTTCTAGCTTAAATTTTACGAGATCTCTTATCAAAGCCTCACCTAAAACCTTTGCAGCCAGAACCCAACCATACCTTTTCAATAAAAATAACACAAAAATTTTTAACATCTTATTCTCCTTTAATTATTTTCTTAACTTTATTTTTTTGTCAATCCTCGATACACAATATACGCCGCTAGCAGGAAAAAGCACCCTACTATTATCCCAGAAAGTGCATCCATATTATTTACCTCCTTATAAATCTTGATTGATTTTTTTGATTTGTTCGTTGTACCAGGTATCCCCTGGCCTAGCACCGATTGCAGCCTCGGCCTTTTCCCAACAATACCAAATTACTCCGGCACCGGCATCCTTCCAAACTTTGTTGGTAGCAGTCATATCGGGTTGGGTGATGTCATGTTGGGCATCTTGATGACCTTGGGCAACTCCAATGATTGATTTGCCCTCAGCCTTAATCCGCTTGATAGCCTCCTGGACATAATCATATTCCTTTTGGTAGAAACCACCTCCCCGATACCAATAACTATCAAAGCTGACAAAATCCAATTCTTTAAATACTTGGGGATATTCCTTATGCCACTCCCCAACAAACCATTCAGGATTATCCATCCAAAATCGGGCCGTGAAGTTGATTGTAATCGGCAGTTTTGTTTTATCTCTAAGTTTCCATACTCTATCAATCATTCTGCTTGGTTCATAATAATATTCCGGCTCATCATAAATAAAATATGCCAATATGTTATATTCTGCTTCAAAAGCTGGTGATATTTCAATTCCTGCATTCTCTACCTGCCATGCTCTAGGAATTAGCTTAATCCCGATATTTGCGAGGGCTTTAAGCTTCTTCTCGTTGCCCAGCCAGTGAAACGCCATAATAGTATTGAAGTTCATTCCTTGGATTTGATTAGCGTTGGGCATTTGGGCCTCCGTCAATAATCCCTTCACCCAGTTGTATTCATTCAGCTCATCTTCTGGCCAATGAGAAATAATTTTTCCTTCAGGAATTGTTTCCATCTGCCAGGATTCAAGCATTTGGATACTACCCCAAGCAAAGCCTAAATCCGTAGCCATCTTATCAAACACTTCCATGGTTTCTATCCACCTTCTCTTACCGTGTTGCATCCAATATGCTTTAGACTCTCCTTCTACCCTTAGCAATGAGCCATTAGGTGGAAGAGGAAATTGTTCCACTCTTTCAAGCCTTACCATAAAATCTTGCCCTAGTTCAATTTCATCTGGACCGATTAGCTTAAATTTTTCCATTATCTATCTCCCCTAAGAGCATATTCCTGCTTTGTCAGTTCTATATATCCTTTTTCCAAAACTAACTGTTTAAGTTTGCCTTTCTGAATTGAAGTTAAATCCTGATGAATTTCAAGTCGTAAACGCTCATTTTCCACTACTTCGATTGAGACATTCAGCCCTTCTGGGATTATATTCTCTAATTCCCTTTTCCATTCTCCAGCATTCATTGGCTTGAAAATAAACTCAAACTCGTTTAGCGTTGCTCCACAAGTTGGACAAATTCTTTGCATTATTATCTCCTTAATTCTATCACCAACAAATTTCTCCAGGATACATAACCAGTTCCAGCAGGAACTTTCCATTGGCATTTAAAAGTCCTTGAGCCCGCAGCAACTTGCTGGACTCCGTAAATAGGCGATGACATCCAGGTAGAGCCCCCTACGTGAGCGGGACTTCCTGTTATCGATGCCCCTTCATAAGTAAGCTGAGCATAAATATCTACTCCCCCTCCGAAAGAACCCCTGAATAAAACGAGGACATAAGTACTTGCTAAACAGGTTATGGTGACGGACATATTGGACATATCTTGGTACGTTCCCTGGTCAGTTAAACTTATTTGGTTTGTGGCGTAGGCCGAACCTTGTTGAGTTGCAGCCAGAAGATGAAGTTCAGTGGCCGTTAAACTACCAGTTACAACTTTATCGGCCGTGATAATTCGAGTAGCTATCTTTTCAGCTATAATTGATAAAGCCTTCAACATCGGGGTTTCTACTGAATCCTTCCCGATATGGGTATGGGTTATCGCCCCTCCCTGCATTGCCGAACCGCTAGACAAATCAGCATCCCTTGCCAGCCCAGCGATTGAGTATTCTGCAAGCATTCGCCTTTGAGTTAGAAGCTCGTCACCGATGCTTGGGGCCATCTCTCCTAGTTCCAATTTCGTCTCCAACTTCAGGTTAGCTCCCACGTGAATTTTTGTGCCAATATGAGGATAATCATAGTAGGAAGTTCCGTCTTTGGAGGTGATTCTGATTTTCCCTCTTGGCCAGATTCGCTTAGTGCAGGAATCCAACTCCAACACACCTCGCCTGACAGGGTCTTTCCTCTCGTTCAGCTTCTCAGTCGCCCAGCGGGTTATATCGGCAACATTCCACTCGTATACTTCAATCTCGTCAACCTGCCAGTAGGCAGCCTTAGCCTGCGTTATCTGAATTCGTATATATCTGCCAGCGGTAGGAACAAAAATCACCACTTTGTCAGCAGTGCCGAGGTCTTCTGTGGATGCATAAACTTGGGTCTCCTCTCCTGCAAAACTCCCATCCGCTGAAATCAGGACTTTGAACCTGTCCGCGAAAGTCGTAGCCTTATCCGTAGCACTGGAAGAGTCCACCCTGATTTTGCCGAGATAGCTCTTACTCGCCCCCAAATCTATATCGATGTAGTGAGTAGTAAGCTGGTTAGTCCCGCTGTCCCATTCCGTAGCGGTATTCCCGTCAGTCATATTAGCAGGAGTCCCCGCCACTGGATTGGTAGTGGGAGTTATCCCTGTGGCGAGTTCGCTTCCGAAGCCAAGTATAGCTTGATTCAAAAGTAAATTATCCTTGCGAATTCCGTAAGCAGTTTGTGAAGTAGTATCTTTCACGGTGAGCAAATAATTGTTCCCCGAGTTCATCTGGGGGACTAGGACATCGTACTCATTGATGATAGGCGAACTTTCTTGCTGTGGCTCGAAAAATTTGACTCCTTTGCCAACCCAATATCGGTTAGTTATAGCTGTAGAAATTGCTCGGTAGTAGAATTCCCGTGTTTCATCTACGCCAACTTCATAGCTTGTGGCAATCTCTTTGAGATCATTAAAGACAGATTTTGCTTTTTTTCTATTCCAGCTGAGCGTTACGCAATTGTAGGAAGTATCCTCAATTTTGCTTGAAGCCATTATGCCCCCTTCAAAATATCGGTATTTGGTGTGATATAGGTATCTAGAAAATCTTCAGCAATAGCTGAAAGCTCCACACCAGTTTCTGTCTCATTTATTGTCTGCCAGCTCGTTTGTTCCCAGTAGCCCCAACCCTCATATTTGTAGGTCAGGCTAGTCCCCACCTGTGGCAACTTGGTCAGGTATCCCGAGAACCATTTTGTCTCGTAAAGATAGATGTCACACCTGAAATTATACTCCAAGCTCAGGTCTTCCGAAGTCGTAAAGCTGAAAGCCCCGCATCCCCCGTTCCTGTTAAAAGCGAAATCCAGGCCAGGCTCAATCAAGGGGAAGTTCTGGCTCTTGGAAGAGATAATCTTGACTAGAATCCCGCTCCGATTATAGAACCTCAGCTCGACGATGTATTTATAAACTGTCGAAACGTGGGCTCTAATAAGCCCTAGGTTTCTTGTCAATAATCCAGTGATAGTCGATATGTGACTGCGCTTCAGACCAAGTTTCCTCGTTAATAATCCAGTAATAACTGATGTGTGACTACTTCGTACAAGACCGAGTTTTCTTGTTAGTGTCGTAGCTTTTGTGGAGGTATGTGACTGAATAAGACCGAGTTTTCTGGTTAATAATCCAGTGATAGTTGATATGTGGCTACGGACAAGACCGAGTTTCCGAGTTAGGCTTTGATGTCTCGGGCCCAAAGTAAAAGAACGGGTGAGACCGAGTTTCCGCGTTACACTTAAATGCTCCGGCCCCAAAGTAAAAGCACGGGTGAGTCCTAATTTCTTTGTTTCAGTCGTAAAGTATGATATACAATGAATATAATGCCTGCCTTCATAATGAGTGTAGGTAATATCAGAATTCCCTGCATAAAAGAGCTTAATTGTTCCACCATTACCAGTTGCATTGTTTCCACCTCTTACATCAATAGTGCCATCCA
The DNA here is from genome assembly GCA_964614315.1 of uncultured Pirellulales bacterium. GTDB lineage: Bacteria > Planctomycetota > Phycisphaerae > Sedimentisphaerales > Anaerobacaceae > CAZTKW01. Next base: position 14,384 of record CAZTKW010000006.1, on the reverse strand, counting down.
AGTTCATAGCAGCTTCGGTATTTCCGCATTTCAGAAGAACTCCCCCACCTGCTCCATAACCACCTTCACCACCAGCACCTCCATTCGGTCCAGTGAATGGCGCTGGTCTTCCTGTTCCTGCCGCACCTCCATTACTATTTGCAGAAGCTGCGGCTGCCCCACCTGCACCCCCATTACCGCCTTGATTATCAAGTGCATTTCCTCCAGCTACACCGTTGCCAGCAGAATTATCTAACCCTTTAGCATAAATTATTCCAGAGAGTGCTAGAGCACCAGAGGAGATTATTTTTATATATCCACCCCCTCGGTTTCCGGCACCGCCTCCACCACCTGCTCCACCACCATAGGTATCGTCTCCGCCTCCGCCACCACCTGCTCCGCCGCCTCCACAACCCTTGAGAAGTGTTTCATCGGTAGAGCTATCATCGTTGTCGTTGTCAGTCCCCCCGTATCCACCATTCGCTCCAACTCCCCCGGCACTTCCGGGGTTACCTTTTGCACCAGCACTTCCAGCATTGCCGCCACCCGCTCCGCCTCCGCCAGCCCCGCCTGCGCCTCCATTACCGCCGAACAGATTGCCTCCTGCTCCGCCTATAATACCATTCGCTCCTCCTGCCGTTCCTGCACCCACAGCTCCCCCAGTAGTAGGGTCTATTGTGGATTGACCACCGCCACCGCCTCCAGCTCCGCCTCCGCCAAAGCCTTTCCCGGAGGCAGTAATAGTTCCTATAATACTAGCAGAAGCACACTGAACCTCAAAAGTGCCGTATGAAGCACCATCCCAAGCCTTAATAGTTGCAGTAATACCAGTGTTGATAGTAAAAGTGCCTACATTAGTGTGGACTCCAGCTACTTCAGTATTGGAAGAAATTGTCCAAGCTGCTCCACCGTGGTCACCACCGCCCAAATCAGTCCATCCTACAAAATAGCGAGGAACTGGCAATCTCAATTTTTCAAAGAGCCAACATAAATGAATAGGTTTCCATTCCTGTAAAAATCTGGCTACTTTATCCAAATTGAAATTCTCCTTATGTAGAATCTTCTGCTTCTAAAGTGAATGTCAGATCATAAGATTCTCCTACTCCAAGCACTACGTCGTCAACCACAGCCCTCATCATCAAATCACCCGAAGCGTACTCAGTGTTATTCTTGGTGACGCAATATTCCTTGATTGTATCCGCTGTGAGAGTCCCGTGGATTTCAGCGTAGGTGAATTCGTGGTTGAAGACTACCTTATAGCTTGCCGAGTAGGTCGGTGTGACCGTCACGTAGATAGCATTTCCTACTAGCGTATGGTCACTTGCTTGCGCTCCAGTGCTGTCATCACCAACTCCCATTGCGAGCCAAGTGGCTGGGTCGGGAGAGGAAACATTCCCTATTGCTTTTACAACTTTTTCCAAAAAATCCGTAGTTAGTGCCGAACTCGTTACTGCCATTTTATTTAGCCTCCTTCTTATTTTTCAACGCCGCTATAACTTCTCTTAAACTCATTCCGTCGCAATCCACTCTTTTTATTTTTTTATCTTTGTCATACCAAACCCCTAACGTCTTTCTCTTCAATCCTCCCTTACCTTGTCCCATATTATTCTCCTTACAAATATCTTTTCCTGAATACGAAAGCGCAGGTATTAGTCCCCACAGTCCCCACGATTGTGACCGAGACGGAATTATTGCCAGCCAAAAGCTCAAAAAACGCTCCCTCGAAGTGGGCAATATCATCAACTGTATTTAGTTTGACTGTCGTATTTTCGCAGTCCACCACCACAATGTCACCTTCCGTCAGATTAGCTGCTGGCTCATAGTCAAAATACTTGTCGCTATCCGTGGCATTCTGAATGGTCAATTTGGAAAAGTTTGCAGATGCTCCAGCAGTGAAGGTAATGATAGGAGAAACATCTATGTTCCCGCCGTTTGTAACTGTTGCCGAATCGATATACTCATCGAAGCTGTTCCCACTTCCCCCTGCCGTCAAATCATTACTATTCGTTGTCTCATCAGTATAATCTCCATTGAACTTCCAGTGAGCTACGAGGCCAACTCGCTTGATGGAGATATTATCAATCCAGACTACTTCGTTGCCAGTCTCATCCGTGCCGACATGAGAATATATATTTAACTCCATATCAGCATCAGTTAATAACTGAAAAACATGGTGTTCAGTATCCCAAGAAGTGCTTGTTAGGTTTATGTAATCAAGAGGGGTACCAGCCGCATTCTTAATTCTCAATCGTGCATCGGTGCAATTTAGAACTTTATAATCAAAGGACAATTCATAATATTCACCCACCGTAAAAGCAGCATCAAAATTTGCACCAATTAGCGAATTAGCTGGATATTTTCCTGTTGCTGTATGAATTTTACAGCAGAAATCCGAACCATTATAAGTATTTACTCCTGACCCAGCCTCATCATCAATCTCAGCAGAACAATGATATTGTCCCCAATCTGTATTCGTAGATATACTCGTGCCATCAGCACCTGCTCCCTCAAAATCACTGTTATCATCATCTAAAGCACCATAGGTTATTCTCTCTGTTCTTAACGCATCAGCATAGCCAGCCCAGGCATCTGAGTCGTATCCAGACAAGGCATCGTGGGGATGGGTGTGTCGCCAGGTGATATATGCTGCATAATCTGCTGGCAGTCCATCCTTGCCAAAATTCCAAATGCGGACTTCATCAAAACTTCCATAAAAAGCAGCTTGATATTGCCCAATCGTGAAAGAACTATTATTATCTAGGCTGGCTGTTATACTACTAATATCAACGTCCCCTCCAACCTTTGCTCCATCTACATAAATTTGCCCAACATCACTACCTCTATCCACAACCATTACACCGTAATGCCAACTTCCATCGTGATAACCACTTCCACGGAAAGCCTGCACTAAGTTGGTATCCGCATCATTTATTTCAAATCGCAGGGCTCCATCTGATTGCCGCAAAATTAAATCATATCCCCCAATTTCGCCAAAAGTACTAATCTTCTCTACCAAACCTTGATATGAACCACCCTGATAAGAAGTCTTAAACCATACCTCAATCATAAAATCGCTATACCCCATATTCAGTCCAGCTTGCGAGCCGTCGGCTATGGAGGCGTAGCCTGAGCCATTAAGGGTCAAAGCTGTATCTACAAAATGGGAGCTGGTAGTCAAATCCTTGTAATAACGAAAAGGGTCTGATACCAAGAAGTCAATATTGACCTCAGCTACTGTCATTTTCCCCAGATATTCTGCCTCGAAATTAAGGCACTCTACGTTGAAATAGTAGTCGCTGTATTGAGTAGCATAGAGTCGTAGGCTTGCCGTGTCACAATATAGCCGCATATTATTCAGTTCTGTTTCCATCGCCGCCGAGCTGGCCTTCCCGAACATTCCGTGAAGGGAAACTATTCTTGTGGCTATTTTCTGGTCACTAACAATCGCACTACCGTGAGCGTGAACTCGTGACTCTGTTCCTAACCGCTTGTTGAACGGGTCTCCTACAACATCGCAGCCCGAAGGGAATGTATACTGGGTTACATTTCCGCTATTTTTCAAAATTACAGACATTTAATTTCGCCTCACTGTTTCAGCTATTCTACTTGTTACTTTCTGCATAAATTGTTCCTCATCCATATCTGAGCGAATATCGCCAGTATGCAAAATCCTAATATTGAAAGTATTGCCACCTGCTCCACCTCTGCCTGCCCTCCAGTTCTCTGCCTGGGAAGCGGTAAGTATTGCTTCCTTAGGATGAACAACTATAGGCATAGTTCGAGGGACATAAGGAATACCAGTTTGGGCAGTGGGGATACCCCACTCAATCGGTATGGTTATGCCTGCTATTGCGGGAAGATTAAGTTCTTCGATATTAAAACTAACAGGTATTCCAATGTCTTTCTCATTCAACTCATCGATATATCCTTTCATGTCTTCACTGAATTCCCTGAATTTTAGGCCCAGATTATTTATACTGGTAGTGCCTCTTTCCCCGTATTGTTCCAAAGCCTGTTTCGTTTCATCTATTTTCTCTTTTGTCCGATGAAATTCATCCTTGGCTTCCTTAATGGCTACTTTTATTTCCTCTAACTTTCTTTGTCCTTCTTTTCCATATTTATCAACTGCATCCGTAGCATCATCGGTTGCATCGGTTAATTTATTTTGTTCTTTCCTTGTATCTTTGACTTTCTCAACATTCTCTCCATACTCGTCATTATATTTATCCATCAAATCTGTTGCTCTCTTCAATGCATCGTTAGCTTTTTCTTTCCATTTACCAGCCCCCTCTTCAGCTCTTGCTAGATAAATTTTGTATTCTAAGAGAGCTATTTCGATTTGGAGAAGAAGTATTTTTTGGTCAAGTAGCTTCTGTTCAGTTTCGTAAAGGTCAATAATATCACCTAGGGCATTAGATGCCTCGTCATTTCTGCGAGCATCTGCTTCTGCGTCAGACTCTTTTATTTTTTCGATTGCACCTAAGCCATCCTTTTCAATCGTCTCTCTCGTCTTAGCAGCCAATTCGAGTAATTGAGTCAAATCCATTTCTCTCAAGTCTCGGTAATCATAATACTTATCTAGCTCGCTGATAAGCTTTTCTCTGGTATTCTTTTGTAAATTTGCCTGTTTTTCCATAAGAGAAGCGATGTCCTTCTCTGCTCCTTTTATTGTATCGTGAAGTTGCATCGCTAAATCGGCGAAAGCCTCTGCTATGGTATCACCTAGACGCTTGACCTGCTTTTCTAATTTCGTCAGTTCTCTTTGCCCCCAGATAAGATTATTTATCCAATCTATTATGCTATCGGCAACTGAAACAATCAAAGCTGCCAGTCCTAAAAGGACAGCACTCACTGCATCTCCTGCCTGTGCCGCTGCCACAGCCAGATTCAAAAGGGCATCTGACACGATTGTCTGGAGCTTTTTGGCAAAGTTAAGGAATGCCTCTTCCATTGTTTCTACGCCTCTGATAATATCGGCTATAGTAGAAAAGGCTGCTCTTCCTATGGCTTCAAATGCATCTCCCCAAGTCTCAGCAGCTATTTCTGCAAAAGTTTTAATAATTTTTTTTATTTCTTTACCTGTAGAATCAGTAAGTTTAAATATATTTACTCCCAGTCTTTCCCATTCATCTACTATATCAGCTGCTCCATCACCGAATTTGCTAACTATACCATCCGGCCCGTTGAACATACCGTCTATCAATCCGAGTGTCTCATTGACAAATTTCTCTAGTGCAGTGCCTGCCTCCTCGTCAAATTTCTTGATGACTGCTATTACCTTCGTAAATATTACCTTGAACATATCAATAATGGGCATAAATATTTTGCTCATACCGTCAACCATTTTACCCATCTGGTTTGACATTTTACCCAATTCATTTCCAACTTCTATATTTCCTTTTTCTAATTCTCCAATTATTCCTCCAGAACCTCCCACCATTTTCTTGCCTATTAAGGTCATCAAATCAACTGCGTCAATACCAAAGTCCTTACATATTTTAAGAAAGGCTTTGAACTGCTTCTGGGCTTCTGGAGGCATTTTTTTCAATTCCCCACCAGACTTCTCTATCTGTTTACCCCATCCTTTCCAATATGTGATTGACTTCATAAGGTCATAGTCATTTCTTTTAGACACTATCCCAAAATATATAATCGTAGCCTGAAGATTTTTGACTGGGTCTATCATATCTTCCATAGTAAATTTCCATTTTGAACCAGATTTTTCTAAGGCTTTGTTAACATCTTCCAAAGCATCTTCACCTATCTGACCCAAACCAATAAATTCACCCGTTATACTGGGAATAACAGCATTAAATTTTGATTCACTAGCTACGAGAGCAACAATCAATTCATCAAATTCTTCAGGAATTTTTGTGCCTATTTCTTTCTCTACTGTTTCCCTTAATCCACTTATATTATCGATTGCTTCTCTAGTCTGTGCGCTGGCTTTTTCTCCCCAAAGACCACTCCAATCTATTTCTATTTTTCCTACCTCTTTTAATTCAGTAGTTATATCTTCTTTAGCTCCTGTAACATCCCGACGCCAAATTTTGGTTGGAAGCAAGAAAAGAGTTTTAACACCCTCCCCGATTTTTTCTCCTATATACTCTCCTATACTCTTCCATTCTTCGATATTTTCTTCAACAACATCTCTAATCCATTTTACAATTAAAAATCCTTCTATTATAACTCCTCTAATTCCAGCAAGTATTTTGTCTCCAATCGTTGTAGAAATTTCTGCAGGCACTTTTTCTGTCTCAGACTTTTTAGTCAATGCTTTCCAAAGTCCCTTGAAAAATGAACCGATTATCGTTAGAAAATCCCACTCAATTTCAAGCTTAAGTTTAATTGTCTCTATTACTCCCTCTACCGAGATTTTGAAAGTTTCCCAAAATTTTTCAGCCCAATTCATGCCTTCCTTTTCGGGTTCTCCAGGTTCTGTAACTATTTTTATTATTAATTCATAGACTTTTTTTATATCCGCAGGCAAGCCCTTCAACCAATTCACGAACGCAATCAGAGTATCTTTCAAATCAGGCCATTTTTCTTCTATCCATTTCCAACCCTCTCCAATTATTTCTATTGACCAATCCATTGCTTTACTGGCAAGTCCCTTTATCCATTCCCAAAATTTCTTTGCCGATTCAGAGATAGTAGGCCAAATATCAACTAGCCAGTCCCAGAACTTTCCTGCTATGTTTATAACCCAATCCCAGGCTTTGCTAGCTAAGCCCTTTAACCAATCCCAAAACTTCTTTGCTGCATCGGAGATATTAGGCCAGACATCTTTAAGCCAATCCCAGGCTGTTCCTAAAACATTGATGACCCAATCAAAACTCTTATTTGCTAATCCATTAAGCCAAGTCCAGAATTCCTTAGCTTTTTCACTTATCTTCGGCCAAACGTCTCTAAGCCAATCCCAGGCTTTTCCTAATATGTTAATAGACCATTCGTAGATTTTGTTTGATAAATTTTTTACCCACTCCCAAAAAGCTACCGCATTCTCTTTTATGTTTGGCCAAATTTCTTTTAACCAATCCCAAGCACTACCACTAATCCCAGCTACCCAATCCCAAGTTTTATTAGCTAAATCTTTTATCCAGTTCCAAAAGGCAATGGCATTTTCCTTAATCTTTGGCCAAGTATCTTTCAACCAGTCCCAGACCTTCCCACCAATTTCGATAGTCCAATCAATGGCTTTTTTTGTGAGAGAACTAATCCATTCCCAAAAGGCTTTTGCCTTTTCGCTTATTTTCGGCCAAACGTCTCTAAGCCAATCCCAAACCTTTCCAGCAATTTCAATAGACCAATCTATTGTTTTAGCAGTAAGACTTTTAAGCCAATCCCAAAATTTTGTTGCTGTATCTGAAATCTTTGGCCAAGTATCTTTCAACCAGTCCCAAATGATTCCCCCTAAATTTACAACCAAACTTATTGTTTTATCAGTAAGATTTTTAATCCATTCCCAGAACTTTATTGTTCCTTCCTTAATTATAGGCCAGGTATCCTTGAAAAAATCCCAGATATTCCCTGCTATATTTACTAACCAATCCCAAGACTTATCTGCTAAATTCTTTAGCCATTCCCAAAAAGCAATAGCTCCCTCTTTGATAACAGGCCAGGTATCCTTGAGAAAATCCCAGACTGTACCACTAATTTTAACTATCCAATCCCAGGTTATGTTTGCTAAGCCCTTAAGCCATTCCCAGAACTTTACAGCTCCTTCTTCTATCTTAGGCCAAGTCTTCTCTAACCAATCCCAGGCTTTTCCTAAGAGATTCAATGTCCAGTCCCAGACTATTTTGCACCATTTGCCAATTTCATCGAGTATGGGCTTCAGGACTTCCCAGACCTTTTCAACCTTTCCCTGTATATCCCCCCAATTTTTTACCCAAATTAAAGCTAAAGCCCCCACAGCTAACATAACTAATCCCAATGGGGAAGCAATAAATCCCAAAACTCCTACAATAACCAAACCTGCTGCCATAACTAGCTTTGCTGCAACGGCGAATAAACTGAGTGACCCTATAGCTCCTAGCACAGCAGTCCCGAAAAGAACCATCTGGGCAACTGAGTTCTTCTGGTCAGACGTGAGTCCTTTTATGGCCTGCCCCAGTTTGATAGCCAGGTCGGTAATTTTTTTGATTGCCTGCGATACTATGGGTGTAAAGATTTCTCCTATCTGAACGGCAAGATATTTTCCTGCCTCTTTGAGTTGATTAAAAGTAAAGGTGAGGGTATTTGTTTGCTTTAGGTAAGCCTCCTGGGTTGCTCCAGCGGACTCAAGCATTGCTTTGTAATCCTCAGTATATCCAGTCAAATCCCCAATTTGTGCTGCTAGTCCCTTAAGACCTTCTATCTCAGGAAATATCAAGGCCAATTGCTCGGCAGTCGCCCCATTTAGTTTTTCCAGAACTCCAACAAGACCCAAAGTTTTAAGAGTATTAGAATCAAGCTCAAGACCGAACTCTTTGGCTGCTTCCTTAGCTTCAGTGGTAGGTTTGATAAACACTCTCAAGATACCACTAATGGCAGTCATAGTCATTTCTGTTCTGATTCCTGCCCTAGTCATAGTGGCGATTGAAGCTCCCAACTCATCAAAGTCCAAACCTGCTTGTGCAGCAAGTGTTGATACCTTGCCGATATTGGGGCCAAGCTCGGCAAAAGTAGTTTTACCTCTTGCAATGATAGTAAAGAGCTTATCCGAAATCATAGAGGCATCTTCAGCAGAATACCCGTAAGAGTTTATAATCGTAGTAATAGCGTCAGCTGCCACGCCTGTATCCGTCAATCCTGCCGCCGCTGCCTTTGCTGAAACTGCTAAAACTTTCAGGGCTTTCTCTGGTCTTATGCTGGCTGATAGGATGTCATAAAGTCCCTTTGAAAGCGTTTCAGTCGATTCACCGAAGATTATCCCCATTTTGCCGACCAAGTCTTTATACTTTTTCATAATCGGCATAGACTTTCGGCTCAGCATAGTAGAAACATTTGCCATTTCTTTTTCATACTTGGCAGCGGCATATACCGTTCCAGCGATAGCAGCAGACATAGCGAGAAAACCCAACCGAGCTGATTTGGAAAGTTCGGAAACTCCCTTGCCTATCCTGTCAAAGTTCTTTTTCATCCTGTCAGTCGAGGATTTGACAGTACCCTCCATAGTTTTCAATTCTTTAGAGAACTTAGCCTGGTTAGTACGTATCTCTACATATGCATCTGCTATCTTAGTTGCCATTTAATCACCTACTCGGCACTTTTAGGCCATATCTTTTCGCTCTTCTCATCAATTCTGCCGTGCTTGCCTTGCCAGAACCTCCAGAGCTTCCCCTGCTACCCTTTTTTTCTGACTCAGGGTGAAATACTTTGTAAATTTTCTCTATTTTCTCCATATAGACTTGCCACTGAAATAAAGTAAGTTTGCCAATATTCCAGGGCATTATCCCGTAATACTTGGTCATCAGGGGGAATTGAAACTCCCAATCTACTTCTTCCCCCCCTTGACGTTTTTTCCCTTTTTTTCCACCGCCTTGCCACCCATCTCAGCCACTATTGCTGAGGCCTCTTCAAAGTTTGCCAAAGTTACTAAGCCACCCATTTTATCCAGCTTTAGTTCAGGGTGGTGCTTTTTCAATCCGAACCAAAGCAGGTATCTCACTCCCGATATTGTCCTCATAGCCCCGTCGATTTCGTCTATCCCGATTGGCTTAGCACTCGACTCGACTATCTTCTGGGCTATCAGTTCCTCCTTGATACCTGCTTGCTTTAGTGACTCCGAGATTGTCTTGTTCCTCTCGCTCTTGACGAATAGCTCAAACTCAGCCAAATCATCAATAGTTAGCGGTGAAACGGTATATTCCTTACCACTAATCGTAACTTGCTTAGATTTGCCCGCTATCGGGGCTAATTCACTCATTTATTTTCTCCTTTCCTATTTTATACGTATGTTAATTGTCCTGTTCCCTGGAATGACAGACCTTCCGATACTAAAGTATCTACCGCTACAGTAGGACTTATGCCGATAACGTGACAGTATCCCTCATATCTATTACCCGTGTCGGATGCTGAGCCTATTCCCTTATCGGTGTCATCATCATCCACGTAGAATTTAGCTATCGACTTAGAACCTGAGCCCATCTTTGCGAACATCCCTGAATCGACCCAGTGCCTCTCTGCTCCCGCTGTCCATCCATCTAATGCAGTAATATAGGTTCTATGCCCTGAGTCACTGAAGTCTGTCGTTTCCAAAACATCCATAACGTCATCTATGCTCCAAGAAAAAAACCCGCCCCACTGCTTCATTATCCCTTTGGATGAACCAGTCTCGCCTTCCTCTGCCCACCAGCGATATTTGACGTTGACGCTGGCAGTTGCCGCAGCACCAACAACTGTCAAGTATCCCCTTGGGGTGCAATACCATCTCTTATTAGGTTCTGCTGTGCCTGTTAGCTTTGAATAAAGGTTGCTCACTATAACGTTTTTGTGAGTGAGCCACGTTCCGCTGGCAACAAGAGCATGTGATTCAGATGCCTGTTCAGTTCCTGTCCCGCTAGTAGCGTAGAAAGCTCCTACTTTTCCCGATTTTTCGCTAATTTTAATCCCCTCCTAACATTCTTAACATATACTTCTCATTGACTTTCGCCTCGTTAATCCAAATTCCTGATTCTTAGGTGTAGATTAAAGCTCCCGTTCCCTGGAAACTGTAACTTACCGTAGCCAGACCATCAACAGCTGTAGCTGGACTTACCCCGACAATTAAGATACTGCCAGAGTAGTAACTACCCGCTGAGCTACTCACATAGAAACTTCCTGCATACTTAGACCCCAGTAGAGCATGAAGACTCCAACCAGGCTGGCCGAATCCACTGAAACTTCCAGTCCAACCGTCAAGACCCATTATGTATGTCTTGTGACCAGAATCATCGAAGTCAGTCGTCTCCAGAGGGTCTCCCGTGTAATCGATACTCCAATCCCTTATTCCTGCAATTATGTTCGTAGCACACTTGACACTTGCAGTTTTTCCCGCAACTTCTGCCATCTTACTTCACCTTCCTCTTTTTATTTTTTCTCCTTTTCTTTTTACTAAAATACTCTTCTGCCTTATATCCTTTCTCTCCTATATGTGTCAATTTCACTCTACTATCGCAAAATACCCCGAATCCTAACTCATGCGCCCGTAGGCAGAAACTCCAATCAGTTCCTATCCGCATATTGTAGAGTGGTATATAATCAAATCTAGGATACCGCATTGCTAGCAGGACATCCCTTTTTATCAGGGTGAACCCTGTGGGGACTACTAGTTTGCACCCCTCATAACTATCAAACAACTCATCATCAGGATAATCCTTTGCCAAATGAATCCCTTTCCCTGGTATATGATGACCTATCGTAGGACTTGCATCTTTGGACTTTTTGACATAGAATCCCGAAACAATGTCCTTATCATCGAGAATCAATCTATGAATCCCGTCAGCAGGGAATCTTAAATCAGCATCAATAATCATCATATAATCACAATCAGTAGCTAACAGACCATTAGCCAAGGCATCCTTTGTCTTATTGATATTGCAAGTTGCATAGTAAAGATATACGCTAGGCAAACTCTCAGCATAAGCGGGCAACTTAAAATTAAACTTTTTATCTGTTTTTTTAGGAGTCGCCAGTATAGCATTGGTAACTCCCATATACATATTCAGAAGAGAGGTCACAAAGCCCTCGGTGAAGCCGGCATAACCAGAAAAGGCCAGAAATACTTTCTTATAAGTCTGCTTCTTTATTAGGCTAGGAGAATACACTAGCATACGAGGGAATCTGTCGTATAACCTTTTAGTTTTATATCCGCTGAAATCATCGTTTCGGTAAATATGCCTATGCTCCCCGCTCTTCACCATAGGGTGATCGAACGGCTCATTTTCAGGGACGGTTAATATTATTTGCTTTCCTACTCTCTCCATCTCCTCGAAGAGATACCAGTCCTCCTTAACGTGCTCCATAATACCGTTGCCCACTACAATATCAAACTCGTTATCCTTGAATGGCAGAGGAGGCACGCTTTGCTTAATAATATTGAATCCGTTTTTTTTGCCCCTTACCACTGCCGTCCTGGAGAAGTCGATCCCAGTTAGTTTTAGTTCAGGCCGTCTGTTTTTTACCTCATCAAATAATTCACATACACCACAGCCAACATCAAGAATCTTACCTTTCTCAGGCAGCATTTTGGCTATCTCCTGGTGGCTAACTCGAATTTTCGGCTTCTTAGTCTGTTTCCATATCTTGTCCCACCATAACACTGTATTCACTTTCATACTTTCTCCTTTACTTTGATTTACTCCACCTGGCACTATACTCAAGTATCTGATGAAATATACTTGTCTCTGTCTCATACAAAAGTCTTAAATTCTCCCGTATAGCCAAGGCATCATTGTATCCCGAAATGCTCAGCCGCTTATCATCCATCTGAGCTGCTATCAGTTTTACTATTGCACCTGATTCGGCTGCTGAATTTGAGTCTGACCAGACGTCTATCTGAATCAGGGTATCGTTAGCCCATTCGGTAAACGTATCGCCTTGCGTATTTATAACTGCGAAATAAGTAATATTTGGATAAGCAGTCCCCTGTGGAGCTTTCACGTGGTAGATACCCGTGACCGAGCCTGTTATACTAGCCACATTTAGCGCCGTATAGATAGATATATTCAATGCGTTAGGGTCAAAACTCAATCTATTTCTCCTTGAACATCTGCTTAATTTTACTTAAATTTTTTGCCAAAGCGGGACGCAAATATGCGTGACCACTCTGGCGACTTGAACCAAATTCTTGAGCTACTCCATAATTCACGTTTGTGCCAACAACTACAGTAAATTCTTCTGGCTTGCTAGTTGGTTGCTTTACTCCATCCCCTGGCTTAGCTTTATTCTCTATTTTACCTTCTGCCATCCCACTTCCTGTCCAGTTTACACTAATAGAACTTCTGAGCCTACCTGTGTCCACTCTCACCATGTGTTTGGCATCTTTTTCTATTTCAAATCCTGCTGCGATTAGTTTTTGCTCAGTCGTAAAAGCTACTTCTTTCTTAAATTTACTATCATCCCACTTGAAATTTTTCATTTTAACGCCTCAACCCTAACACAAGGCTCACTTTTAGTATGATAATCCTGTGGCTCTTTCTTTTTAATATCCCTGAACCCCACTCTTTCCAGAAGCCTTTTCAGTCTCTTGAAATTATATCCCCATAAGTGAGCATCCCCAAAACCCCTTTGTCGGCCAAATATACTTAGTAGCCGTTGGTCATTTCCTGTCAAGTATTCTCTCATAGCCTGGTCTAGGTCGGGGCACTCTATGATTATTTTGCCTTCTGGGATAAGCACCCTGTGGCATTCCCTCAAAAGTTTTACCGCCTCGTTCTCCGATATATGTTCAATAAAGTGATATGTCTCAATCAATTCAACCGAATTATTTGCATAAGGCAATCCTTCGGTTATATCACATACCAAATCCGTAGCTGGTGTTTGCCTTAAATCTATATTTATATAACCTTCTAATTTTCTCTCGCCGCAACCTAAGTTTATTTTCATTTCATTGCTTTCAGTTCTATTATTAAACCCTATTTACCTATTTTATAAGCAAGCTCAATAGCATTCAATATAGCCGCTATAATATTGAGCCCTGCTCTTCTACTAGGAAAATAATAACCCTTAAAAGCATCCCAATATAATCTTATCATCATAACTGCTTTCTTCATTTTATTATCTCCATAATTGCTCCCTGTAGTCCCCTGGCTGGCCCCAGTTCTTATTCAACTTCTCGGTAGTTTTGGCCTTCCAATGGAACACGTAGGACGTTTTGCAAATACCTATTCTACCACTTTTCTTTTCTATCCTATGAGCCAGGTCGAACTCATTGAACGTATTGATGTGAGTAGGATTGAACAAAAACTGCTTATTATAAACGAATTTACTGATTGAACGGGAGAAGGCGAAGCAGAATCCATTGAAGAAATTACTCGGCCTAAACTGGTTGTTTCTATATCTCTCAAGCAAAGTTTGCTGTATCTTATTAACATTCTTATTAGTCGGCTTCAGATTGACAAATCTCTTAACATCCTGGCAAAATGGCGAGCTTTGGAGATCATACCCATATCCAGGACTATTAGTAAGAGAAGCTACTATATCAAACTTATCCAGTCCTTTGAGCAAACCTGCTGAGAATCCTTTAGGAAATCTGACATCGTCGTTTGACAGGATACAGTTGTCGTAGTTGTTCTCCTTGAAATACTGATAGGCTAGATTCCACGAATTGGTCAGCCCCATAGGCTTTAGCTTAGTTAGAATATCTAACTTTTTTTGTCTGCAAAAGCCTTTTATGATATCACCTGGAGTTCCGTCGTCTATAACTACAACATCTAACTTAT
>CAZTKW010000005.1:15253-22332 GCA_964614315.1 uncultured Pirellulales bacterium | reverse complement strand
TATCTGCATCCATAGTACCGGTGTCAAAAGTTGTAGCAGTCTGGTTTCCCTGAGATGTGCCGGGGCTGGTTTTGCCGAAATAGACGTTGTGCGAAGTAGCATTGGCGCCTGCGTTCCAGCTCAAATCAGCGGTTAAACTTACCTCGGTAGCAGTGTTTGCCGGGCTTGGATTTGTTGCCTGACCAGGAGGTCCCGGCTCGCTCTCAGTTGTAAAACTCCAAACAGTGCCGGTTGTTGTTCCACCTGTACCGATTTCATCGATTCTCCAGTAATAGGTCTCCTCGTAGTCCATAGTTCCGGTGTCAAATGTTGTAGCCGACTGGTTGCCCTGAGAGGCTCCTGGGCTGGTTGTTCCGAAGTACACATCATGAGAGGTGGCGAATTTGCCGGCAGTCCAGCTTAGGTCGGCGGTAATGCTCACACCAATGGCACTGTCGGCCGGGTCAGGATTGGATGCCGGCCAGGGCGCTGGCTTGGCAAGGGCAGTGTTGGTAACAGCCATTGCCGCCAGCAATGTAAAAAGGATTAAAAGAAACAGTTTTTTAGACATGATAAGTCTCCTTTCAAAAATGTGATAAAGAAATTCCAACTATACACAAAAGCATAGTATTCCGCACATTTCGCGATACTTACTTATGAATATAAACACTTTCTTTGTCAAGAAAAAATTTGGAAAAATTACAAATATTCTCACTTATGCCGGGTCAAGAGTTTTTGCCATTTGATATTACACTTGAAATTCCGTATATTTGTGAATTTATGAGCGCTAAAACTTCATTTTTTAAAAAAACAACAAGTAAAATACTTGATTCGACATAGCAAATTCCTATTTGTCTCTCAGGTTAATGTTACAGCTACTCTGGCGGATATTAATAAACCCTGTACTTTCAGGGGGATGGTTTCTCATGTTGACGCCAGGTTTGGTTTTTTATGAGGAATGTTTTGCCGGCCGGAAAGAGTGCGCGACAAACAGCACACTCTACGCAACTATGAACCGGCTTTTTGACTGTGACGTCGCCCCGTATAATCCAGCCTTTGTGTTAAAATAGCTGCTGCGTGTAATCAGCGGAGTAATTATTTTTGAGTTATCTTTTTTTCTTTTTCAAATGAATGTCGGCAAAATCCATGTGTCGATTCCAGTCATAATCGGTAACATCGTGTTCGCCGGGTCGGATGTGGTAGCCTATAGTTCCCCTTACCGGCTGGCTAAGAGGGGGCATTTTTTCTGCAGGCAGGCCGGAAGTACCGAGTAATTTGTAGACGGGGGATGCAGCTTTGGCGGAGAGGAACTCACCGTGAGGGTCAGCCCATCTGTCCAATTCTGCGCTTGCTATGTATACCGGCCTCGGCGCTATCAACGCGATGAGCATGTGCTGGTCGACGGGCAATTTGTCTTCGTTGTCATTGTACTTATTGAAATTGTCGCAGAACCAGTGGGGAAAGCGAGTATTTATTCGTTCTACGGTTTCACCGAACCTTCGTCGTGAAAGTGTGGCTCCGCCGCAGCCGGAATTGTTAGAGATGACCAAAGCAAAACGCTGGTCCTGTGCGCCTGCCCATAGAGCGGTTTTGCCGAGTCTCGAATGACCCATAACAGCGACATTTTTGTGGTCAATATCAGGGTCGGTTTCGAAGTAATCCATGGCCCTGCTTAGTCCCCATGCCCATGCGCTAATGGAGCCCCACTCGTCGGGAGCGGGGCCGGATTGTCCTTCTTTATAGGATAATGGATGCACGCCGTTTCTGAAGCCATCATCGTAATCCGGGTCGATGTCGCCGTAGTAGATGGTTGCCACAGCAAAGTTTCTTTCCATAATGTTCTCAACGGGCCAGCGCTTGGCACGGTTACCATATGCGGCATCAGCAGCCGGTTTGTCTACGGCACCGTAGATTTTTTGGTATTGTTTTCTGAGCCACATCCACTGTTTCGAAAAGGTGATTCCCGGGTCGTGGTAGATGGAGTGATTGCCGCGAAAGTTGAGGCCGATAAATGCTGGTACTGGTCGCGTGCAATTGTTGGGGATGTAAATCAGCAAGTTCATATTCGGGTCTGAGTCTTTTCCAGTGAAATAGACGGTTACCTCTTTGCGCGTGGCTTTGCCGTTGAAAACAGTTTTGTCAACCGACGTTGTTACAAACCTCATCCCCCTGGGTTTATCGGGAGATTTGCCATAGACATGCTCCCTGAACAAATTAAGGATTTCCGGGCGGCGTTTCCGATTCCACTCATCGGCGTTTTTTACTTTGGTCCCATCGCAAAAGGTAAGCGGGTCAGGTAGGGTGTACTTCGGGACTTTTGATTCGTCGTAGTTCGGCTCTTTTGCGCCGGCATTTAGTATGCAGAGGGCTATTAATCCGATAATTGTTCTCAGGCGGGTTGGGTTCATATTTTGCATCATGTCAGTATATCCTACTTTACGTTTTCTGCTATTATATTTGTAATATACACTGTCTAACAACCTGCTTTCAGGATTAGCTGTATAATATTATCACATTCATTTGGAATTTGCCAGTACAAAAGTTGCTTGTGGATTCCAGCGATGTGCGAAAGGAGTTTGGGCACTATATGGCAGATTTGCCGCAAAATGAGTTGACTTTACGTTGAAGTGAGTTTACGCTATTAGAAATGAAAAGGCCAAGCTTATGTATGGCGGCCGGTAAGAAAGATAAGGTTTTTGGAGGTTAATAATGATTAAGGTTTTGATTACGGACAAGCTTGCACAGGAAGGAATCGACCTGCTTAATTCGACTGAGGGCGTCGAGGCGGTTGTTAAGACCGGTATAAGCGAAGAAGAACTGGCAGAGATAATCGGTGAGCACGACGGGCTGATAATCCGCAGCGGTACACAAGTAACAGCCAAAGTCTTAGCGAATCCTGGGAAACTCAAGGCAATCGCCCGTGCGGGCGTCGGGGTCGATAATATAGATATCCCCGAAGCGACACGAAAAGGCGTTCTTGTTATGAATACGCCGGGCGGGAATACGCTTAGTGCGGCCGAACATACGATGGCGCTGATGCTTTCTATGAGCCGGAATGTTGTACCGGCGTGCAGCAGCCTGAAAGGCGGGGCGTGGGACCGGAAAAAGTATATGGGCAACCAGCTCAACGGCAAGGTTCTCGGGGTGATAGGTTTAGGGAGAATCGGTATGGCCGTGGCAAAAATGGCCAAAGGCTTCAATATGAAAATTTTAGGTTATGACCCGCTTGCGGCACCGGCGGACGCTGAAAAGTCAGGTGTTGAAATAAGCGACAGCCTCGAAAGGATTTTCAAAGAGGCCGATTATATCACTGTTCACGTTCCCAGGAATGAGCAGACATTGAATATGATTAGCGCCGAACAGATAGCAATGATGAAGCCGACTGTGCGGCTGGTCAACAGCGCCCGTGGGGGTATTATTAATGAAGATGCGGTTTATGACGCTCTTGCGGCAAAGCGAATAGCAGGTGCAGCTTTGGATGTATTTCCGAAAGAGCCGCCTGAAAATACCCGTTTCAAGGATTACGAAGCCTGCGTTGTAACACCGCACCTCGGCGCCAGCACTGAAGAGGCACAGATTGAGGTTGCGGTGGAGGCCGCTCAGATTGTTGTCGACGCCATCAAGGGAGGGCCTGTTCGCAATGCGATTAATGCACCATCGACTGCAGGGGCAGCACCGGCGATAGTCGAGAGATATACGGAACTTGCCCGCCGAATCGGGACGCTTATCAGCACGATAAGTTCGGGTCAAATTAAAAAAGTTTCGGTTCAATATCGGGGGACAATCGCCGAGATGGCGGTGGAATCGGCTACTTTAGGCTTTGCGATAGGTTTGTTACAAAAGCATTTCGATATGCCCCTGAATATGGTCAATACGCCGGTACTGGCAAAGGAGCGGGGTATAAGCATCGATGAGACGAAAAACACCGAGGCCAAGGATGTTGCATCGAGTTTCAGCGCGAAGGTTGTTACGGATAAGATAACCCGGACCGTAAAGGGTTCGGTTTTTGGTGAGAGGCTGCTGCGGATTATTGAAATTGATGGTTTCAATATAGAAATGACACCACAGGGGACGGTGCTGGTTATCTTTAACGACGACAAACCCGGTGTTATCGGTTCAGTGGGGACTGCGTGCGGAAAACATGATATCAATATCTGCACGATGGGCGTGGGACAGAAGGCAGAAGAGCAAAAAGCCATTCTTGCTATAAGTCTCGATAAGGAGCCGAATGCCGAAGGCGTTGAAGAACTGGGTAAGCTTGAGTTTGTGAACGAGATTTATGTGTGCAGGCTCGACTGATTTTTTGCGGTGAGTTTCGGCGTAAAGCAGCCGGAATATTAAAGCGGCGGTGACGAGGTTTTTGTGTCTGAAGATTTGATAATCAGTATCAGTGGGATGAGGGGTATTGTCGGAGAAAATCTTACGGCAGATATTGCCGGTGAATACGGGTGCGCCTTTGGCACATATCTGAAAGAGAGGAACGCCGGCAAGGGGAAAATATCAGTTTGTATCGGTCGAGATTCCCGGGCGAGCGGGGAGAAGCTGAAGGCGGCGGTGACGGAGGGTTTGTGTAAAGTGGGAGTTGATGTCATAGATTTGGGGATTGTGACTACTCCGAGCGTCGGGATTATGGTGAGGGAGTTGGTATGCGACGGCGGGGCGGTCATTACGGCTTCACATAACCCGATTCAATATAACGGCATCAAACTGCTGCTTGAAAACAGTATGGCACCGCCGGCGGGGGAGGCAGGGCAAATCAGGCAGTATTATTATGATAAGCATTTCAGAGTTGTTGATGCAGCCGACAGCGGGGAGGTCTCTTTTAATGAACAGACCAATGTTATACATACGAGGAAGGTTTTGGGGCTTGTCGATAAAGAGTCGATAGCTGCGAGAGAATTCAAGGTGGTTTTAGACAGCGTCAACGGGGCAGGGGGGCCGATTACCAAAAAGCTTCTCTGTGAACTTGGGTGCGATGTTTGTGCGATAAATGATGAGCCAACGGGTATTTTCGCCCACACGCCGGAGCCGACGGCGGAGAATCTGGCCGGTCTTTGCGAAGCGGTGAAAGGAAAAGGCGCTGAAATCGGATTCGGACAGGACCCGGACGCCGACAGGCTGGCGATTGTGGATGAGGATGGCCGCTACATCGGGGAAGAATATACACTGGCTTTGGCGGCTAAATATATTTTCAGCAAAAGAAGCGGCAGCGCGGCGGCAAATCTTTCGACATCGCGAATGCTCGACGATATCGCCGAAAGAGCAGGCGGGCGTGTATATCGCACGGCGGTGGGTGAGGCCAATGTTGCAGCGGCGATGCTGGAACATGATTGCATAATCGGCGGCGAAGGCAACGGAGGAGTGATTGATTTGCGTGTGGGGCCGATTCGCGACAGCCTTGTCGGGATTGTATTGTTACTTCAATTGATGGCAGAGACGGGGAAAACGGTCAGCGAGTTAGCTGAAGAGGCGGGGGGGTATTATATGAGCAAAGAAAAATTTGCAGCGGACAAAAGGGAAGCGAAGCAGATTTTAGATTCGGCGAAAAAAGTTTTTGCAGATGCAAGGCTTAATACTGTTGATGGATGCCGTTTCGATTTTGATGACGGATGGGTACATTTGCGTACGAGCAATACCGAGCCGGTGATGAGGCTTATAGTTGAGGCGAAAGACCAACGGACGGCTGAAAAATATATAGAAGCAGTTTCCGATATCCGGTCTAAAATAAACGGCTGATAAATGGACGAAAAGAAAAAAGAAATTTCAAACCGGGAGATTCGCCGGATAACAAATGTGGGGATAGTTTTGAACCTTTTGCTTTCTGGCTTCAAGATAGCAGTAGGGATATTAAGCAATTCGATAGCTTTAATCGCCGACGGTATTCATTCTCTTTCAGATATAGCAACGGATATCGTTGTATTGATTGGGATTTATTTCGGTTCGAAAGAGGCCGACCTGAGTCATCCTTACGGGCATGGTAAAATCGAGACATTTTCGTGTATCGGGATTGCGCTGGTATTAGTTTTTGTCGGGGTCGGGATGATTTACAAGGCCAGCGTTAACATAACGAATTTCGAATTCATACGTCCCGGTGGATGTGTTCTTATTGTCGCCTTGGTTTCGGTAATTTCGAAGGAGTGGCTGTATCGGGCCACCAAAAAAATAGCTGTTACCACGCACAGCCCGGCTTTATATGCCAACGCCTGGCACCATCGGTCAGACGCGTTGAGTTCAATTGCGGTAGTGGTCGGCTTTATCCTGATGGCGGTTGGTTTTAAGTATGGCGACCGAATCGCCGCTATGGTTGTCGGTTATATGATTGTCTGGGTAGGGGGGAAGATGATTTTCGGGAGCTTTCAGGAGCTTATTGAGGGAACTGTTGACGAGGAAACAGTTGAGCTTATAAAAAGCATAATCAACAGCAATTCATCTGTCAGGCATTGGCATAAGCTGCGGACGCGGATGGTGGGGCGGGAAGTTTTTCTCGACCTGCACATCCTTGTGGCTCCTGAATTGAGTATAGCGGCGGCTCATGAGATAGCTGAAAAACTGGAAAGCACTCTTCACGAGCAGATAACTCGGCCAGTCAATATTACGGTGCATATCGAGCCGGACGTGCCGGGGCTTAGAAAATAGATTTATGGATAGAGCGACTACGGACAAAAAACTACATTTTTTTCTTTTGGCAAGCATAATAGCTTTTTGAGTCTCGGCAAACTATATGAAAGGGCTTTGGAAAGATTGTAAAGGTTTATGAGCAAATTGCGATTATGAATTGAATTCAGAAATGTAAGATGGAGAATAAAATGCCTGCAAGTTCAAAGATGTTAGTGAGTATTATTTTTGTTTTGTCATCCGGTTTTTCGTGTTTGTATGGTCAGGGAAAAACTAAAGAGGTTCTGGTTGATATCGAAGCGAGTAAGACAGGTGATTACGCTGAAAATCTTCAGTTGTCATACGAGCCGGAGGACGGCAGTACGGTAACGGTGAATCCACCTCCCTTTATCTGGGTTCCAGCAAAGATAAGTTGTAGTTACAGGCTTGAAATCAGCCGAGACAAGAATTTCAGTACCGAAGTAATAACAAAACAGGGCATTGAT
>CAZTKW010000005.1:0-15243 GCA_964614315.1 uncultured Pirellulales bacterium | reverse complement strand
GATATAAGCACTTACGCACTTGGAGAGACATTAGGGGCAGGAGAATGGTTCTGGCGATACGGCGTGGAAGGTGAGGAGGTTGTTTACAGCAAGGTGCGGCGATTTATTGTCCCGGCCAACGTCAGAAAACAGCCCTTCCCTGATATCAAGAAAGTAATCAAATCGGTTCCAAAGAGCCGGCCGAGATTATTCATACTTGAAAGTGAAATTGAGTCATATCGCAAGAGGGCACAAAACGGCGACCTGAAAGAGTTCTGTTCGAATGTTGTAAAGAGCTGTGAAAAACATATCGGAGAAAAACTTATAGAAGAACCACCTCTTAAGAGTTTCGGAAGTTACGATTATTTTGCGATAGTACCGCCGCCGATAGACCTGATGGAGAAGTTCGGTGTGGCATATATTTTAACCGGCGAGAAGAAGTATGGTCAAGAGGCCAAGCGGCGCTTACTTCACTTTTGCGGCTGGGACCCTGACGGCTCGACTTCCAACCGTAGGAACGACGAGGCGGCGATGTGGATAATAATGCGTGGGCTGAGGGCATACGATTTTACATACGAGCTTTTTAGGCCGAAAGAAAGAGCCAAGGTCGAAAGGGTAATGAAAATCCGGGCCACGCAATTTTATGAGCGTCTGAAATATCGAGAGGGTCGAGAATATCATAGTTATAACTACGGCAGTCATGAGGGGAGGATACTCGGTTTTATAGGTCAGGCAGCCCTGTGTTTTGCCCATGAGTGGGAAGAGGCAGAAGACTGGCTGGAGTACGTGCTGACGTTATACTGGAATATGTGGCCAACGTGGGCAAAAGAGGACGGCGGGTGGCACCAAGGGCCAAGCTACTGGGGACTCTATGTCGGATTTACGCTGCAGTTTGTGGTCGAACTGGAAAAGGCAACCGGTATCAACCTGATGGAGAAACCTTTTTTACAAAACACGCCGTACTTCAAGCTATACACCAATCCTCCCTACTCCAACATTTCTCCGTTTGGGGACGGAGAGCACCATCCGCCGAGAGTGGGCGGGGAAGCATCGACTTATGACAAGAGCGGCGAGGTGATGTACCAGTTTTCAACGCTGTTAAATGACCCATACCTTCGATGGTATGCGGATTATTTAGGTACAGAGGGCGGAGAGTATGCTATAGGGCTTGCTTTGAAAAATGATAAAATAAAAGGCAAGCCACCGATAGAGCTGCCTCAGTCGCGTTACTTTCCCGGTGTCGGGCTGGTTAGTCTGCATACGAATTTCGGCAAACCCGATAAAGACATTCACTTTTTGTTTCGCTGCGACCCCTATGGTAATATCAGCCATTCCCATGCGGACCAAAACGCCTATACAATCGAAGCCTTCGGTGAGGCGCTTGCAATTGCATCGGGCTATTATCCGTGGTATGCCTCCGAACACCATAAAAACTGGTCGTGGGTAACAAAATCTTCCAACAGTATTACGATTGACGGGGGCATAGGACAAAAGCGAACAACACGTACACAAGGCGAGATATTGATTTTTGAGAGCAGCGATTCACGTGAATATATTGTTGGCGACGCCACGGCGGCATACGAGGGAGTATTAAAGAAGTTTCATCGTCATATCAGGCATATTCGTCCCGGGATTTTCGTTATGTTCGACGACCTTGAAGCTCCTGAGGCGGTCAGTTTCGAGTGGTGGCTACATTCGCTTTCTGAAATGGCGATTGATTCCAAAGAAAAGTCAATAACGGTTTCGCAGGGAGACGCAAGGTTGAAAGTCCTGTTTTTGCAAAGCGGGGAGATGGATTTTGAACAGTTCAAAGGTTTTCCCGACCCACCCGAGGTCAACAAGAACCCGATGAACGTTACTATGGGGACCAAAGAAGCCGACCAGTGGCATGTAAAGGCGTCGAGCAGGCCTAAAAGCAAGGCGTACAGATTTATTACGGTACTTTTACCATTCGAGCAGGACAATGAGCCGGAAGTTTCCGTCAGCCGTGTGACGGAGAAAGCCGATGAGATTTGCATTGAGCTTACCATAAACGGCAAAAAGCATTCTGTGAGTTACTACCCGCTCTGAACTTCTGTGTGCCGGGTTTAAACAGATATATGCAATAGAGCCCCATAAAAGCCGTCATAAAAAAAACTTGAAATATCTTACAGCAGTTTGTATGATATTCGGGGTTTTGTAATAATAACAGGTCAGAAGTTTTGATTTTTACGTTTTATCCTGAAACATATTTCCGGAAGGGATATTTGTAATGAGCCTTAACGGTTTTTTTAATCCGAAATCAGTCGCTATTGTCGGAGCATCCCGAACGAAAGGCAAAACGGGCTACGAAATCCTTGCCAATATGGTTGCCGGCGGTTACGAAGGTAAAATATTTCCTGTTAATCCCAAATCCGAGACAATTGACGGGCTAAAGTGCTATCCAGACCTTAAGTCCATCGGTGAGGTTCCAGAACTTGCGATAATAGTTGTTCCGGCAAAAGCGGTGCCTTCAATAATGCGTCAGTGTGCAGATAGCGGAGTAAAATCTGTTGTGATTATCACAGCGGGCTTTAAAGAGGTCGGCAAAGAAGGAAAGGCTTTGGAGCAGGAAGTAGTGCAAATCGCCAAACAATCGGGTATCAGAGTAATCGGTCCTAATTGTCTTGGTGTGATAGTACCAGCCAACAAACTGAATGCGAGTTTCGGAACAGACCTTCCCAAAGCAGGATTAACGGGCTATCTTTCCCAATCGGGTGCCCTTCTTGCTGCAGTTCTTGATATTGCCAACGCACAGGATGTTGGTTTCAGCAAGCTTGTGAGTATAGGTAATAAGGCTGATATCGACGAATTAGCAATAATAAAAGCCTTATCAGAAGACAAAGATACTAAAGTTATAGCCGGTTATCTTGAAAACATCACCGATGGCAACGCTTTTGTGAGGGCGGCAGAGAAGATATCCCGTGACAAGCCGATACTGTTAATTAAGTCCGGCGGCACATCGGCAGGGGCCAAGGCGGCCTCATCTCATACTGGCAGTCTTGCCGGCGGTGAAACGGCTTATGAATGCGTATTTGAACGAGCAGGCATAATTCGCTGCAATTCAATCAAGCAGCAGTTTGATTACTGCCAGACTTTTGCCAATCAGCCGCTTCCGGTGGGGTCAAGTGTTGCTGTAATAACCAATGCCGGCGGGCCGGGTATCATGGCCGCCGATGCCATTGAACGGCAAGGGCTTACTTTTGCTCAATTAACCGATGAGACGATAAAAAAACTATCCGTCAATCTACCCTCTTCGGCCAATTTATATAATCCCATAGATGTTCTCGGCGACGCCCTTGCCGACCGTTATGAATTCGCCCTTGATGTTGTTCTTGACGACCCTAATGTTGATACTGTTCTGGTGCTGCTGACGGTTCAGGCGATGACAGAACCTGTTGCAACAGCAGAGGCTATTGTCAGAATAGGTAAGCAAAAAGCCAAGAAACCGCTCTTTGCTTGTTTTATGGGTGCTGCTAAAGTAGCCGAGGCAATAAGAATCCTTCGTGAGGGCAAAATTGTCCATATAGACAGCCCCGAAAACGCAGTGTCAGCGATTAAAATAATGTCCGATTATGTCAGGTGGCTTTCGAGGCCGAAACGAATAATAAAACTGTTCGCCGTGAACCGCAGAAAAGTCGAAACAATAATTGAGAGGCACCTGCGTCAGAGAATTCGTGAGGTGGAGGAGTCCGAATCGAAAGAAATATTAGAAGCATACGGATTTGTGATACCGCAAGGTTCCATAGCGACAACAGCCGAGCAGGCAGCTAACATAGCAGAACGTCTTGGATTTCCGGTGGTTTTGAAAATTCGCTCTCCGGATATACTACACAAATCAGATGTGGGCGGAGTCAAGCTCGGTCTGAAGAACAGCCAGGAAGTAATGGACGCCTTCGACCTGATGATGTATCGTGTATCGAAGAAGCTACCGGAGGCAAATATTCTCGGTGTTCTTGTCCAGCAGATGTGCAGCAGCGGCAAAGAGATAATCTTGGGGATGAATCGCGACCGTCATTTTGGCCCGTTGATGATGTTCGGAATGGGTGGGACAATGGTCGAAGTTCTTAAGGATGTGTCTTTCTACTTAGCGCCGCTGACGGCTGGGGAAGCCAAGCAGATGCTCATCAATACAAAGACATATAAAATGCTGCAGGGAGTTCGAGGTCAGGAAGGTGTGGATATAGGCGCCATAGCGGAAGGCCTTCAAAGGCTATCGCAACTGGTTACAGAATTTCCTCAGATTCAGGAACTGGATATAAATCCTTATGTTGTGGGCCCGGAAGGCGTTATCCCCGTGGCAGTTGATGCGAGAATAAGTGTGGAAAAGGTTTAAATTTTCAGATGAACAAAGAGAAATCCGACTGGAAAGAAAAGTATAAGGATAAAATAAAAACCGCGGCAGCGGCAATGAAACTAATCAAATCCGGCAATCATATATTTATCGGGACCGGGTGCGGGCAGCCTCAACATCTTGTCAGCGCTTTGATGGAGTATTCGAGCGGGATTTGCGATGCTCACATTGTACATTTGCTGACGATGGGAGCAGCGCCATATGTTGAAGAAAAATTCCATGAAAAGTTCAAAATGAACAGTTTTTTCGTTGCCGACAACGTAAGAGACGCACTGTCAAAAGGTATCGGGGATTATACACCGATGTTCCTTTCGGAAATACCAGGCGAGTTTGAGAGCGGAAGGATTCCAATCGATGTTGCTCTAATAAGCGTAACGCCGCCGGATGCGAACGGGTTGTGCAGTCTTGGTGTTTCAGTTGATATTGTGAAAACGGCCGTCGGCAATGCCAGGTATACTATAGCACAGGTCAACAGCAATATGCCTCGAACATTCGGGGACAGTTTTATCCACGTCAATTCCATAGATGTTATGGTTGTTTATGACGAACCTATTATCGAGATTGCAATCCCGGAATCGGGTGAAATACTTCGTCGTATCGGTCAGAACATTTCCAGACTTGTCGAAGACGGCAGCACTATTGAGTGCGGGATAGGACGTATCCCCCAGGCACTGGCGGAATTTCTTAAAGACAAAAAAGACCTCGGTGTGCATACGGAAATGTTCAGCGACTGGATTATCGACCTGATAGAGTGCGGTGCAATTACCTGCGCCAAAAAGACCCTGAACCACGGCAAAGTAGTCGCAAGTTTTTGTATGGGTTCAAAGCGACTCTATGATTACATTGACAATAATCCTTTTATTGAGTTTTATCCGACGGAGTATGTTAATGACCCGTATATAATAAGCAGACATGAGAAAATGGCAGCGATTAACGTCGGCCTGGAAATAGATTTGACGGGTCAGGTCTGTGCGGACTCATTTGGCTATCAGTTTTACAGTGGTATCGGGGGACAAGTAGATTTTATCCGCGGCGCATCGCGCAGCAGAGGCGGCAAAGCTATAATTGCAATGCCATCAACAGCAAAAGACGGAAAGATAAGCAGAATAGTGCCTCATCTGACCGAAGGGGCAGGAGTTGTAACAACCCGTGGTGATGTTCATTATGTAGTTACCGAATACGGAACGGCTTATCTGCACGGCAAAAGCATTCGCGAAAGAGTTGTATCACTGGTTAATATCGCACATCCAAAATTCAGAAACGGACTTATCCAGGCTGCAAAAGCTCAAAAATACGTCTATGCCGACCAGATAGAGCTGGCGTGGGACCAGGTCAGATATCCTGAAGAACTGGAGCGCACAGAGACACTACATGACGGGACAGAAATATTCTTCCGTCCCGTCAAACCTGCCGATGAACCGGCACTTTCAGAAATGCTGTATTCACTGAGTGAAGAATCTGTCCGGACGCGATATATGACCCGCACGATTGCCTTTCCTCACAAAGACGTCCAACAGTTAGCCAATATCGATTACAGCCGAGACGTTGCTATTATAGGTGTGGTTCCCGGTGTTTCCAGTGAGCAAGTTGTTGCTATCGCCCAGTACTTCCTGGACCCCAAAACGCAGGCCGCTGAGGTCGCATTCGTTGTGCAGGACGAATGGCAGCAAAAGGGTATGGGCACATTTTTGCTGGATTATATTACCCAGATAGCCAAGCAGCGCGGTGTAAAACGCTTCTATGCGAAGGTGTTGCCGAACAACAAACCAATGCTGGCTATTTTTCATAATTCCGGATATAAGGTCAATACCGAATTCGACGGTGATGTCTATAGCATAACATACGACTTGACAAAAAAAGAAGGATAGGGGCAAGTTTGGCGACGAGAAAATCTGTATTTGTATATTCATCTGAATTTGAGAAATTTGCCTATCCGGAGAGTTGCCCTTTTAATGTGAGCAGGGTGCCCCGCTTATGGAAGATTTTAAAGTCTATGGGACTTCTGTCCGGCAATGGCATCAGCGAAATGGCTCCTAAACCGGCGGAAAGGGTCGCTCTAAAAAAATTTCACACAGCCCGTTATCTTCATACCTTAAAAGCGGCCACCAAAGGCAAATTCGAAGCCGTTGCATTAAATATGGGTATCGGGACTTCTGATTGTCCGATTTTCGCCGATATGTATAACTATTCGGCCCTTGCATGCGGGGCCACACTGGCAGGGGCAGAAATGATACTCTCAGGTAAGGCCGATGCAGTGTTCAACCCATCGGGTGGGCTTCATCACGCAGGGCCGGAACGAGCATCCGGTTTTTGTTACCTGAATGATGTCGCGCTGGGTTGTATGAAGCTGGCTGAAGCCGGTAAAAAAGTTTTATATCTGGATGTTGATGTTCATCACGGCGACGGCGTTGCAAACGCTTTTTATGGCCGGGATGACGTGATGACCATATCGTTTCATGAAAGCGGGAGAATGCTATTTCCCGGGACAGGATTCGAAGATGAAATCGGCAGCGGCAGGGGGGCGGGATATTGTGTGAATGTGCCTTTGCCGCCGGGCACCTACGACCAGGTGTATATGAGGGCTTTCAATGCCATAGCAGTTTCTTTGATTAAAGCTTTCAGACCTGATGTGATTGTATTTGAGTTGGGTGCCGACGGTCTTGCGGGTGACCCACTTGCGCATTTGCGTTTGACCAATAATACTTATGCCGAGATTATCAGTATTTTGTTAAGCTTTGATAAAGCTATTTTGATGACCGGAGGGGGAGGATACAATATCGCTAATACAGTAAGGGCGTGGGCGCTTGGCTGGGCCGTTTTATGCGGAGCGGTTGATGAACAAAGTATGAACCTCGGGGTTGGAGGTGTTATGCTTGGAAGTACCGAATGGCAGGGGGGTCTGAAAGACGGAGAATTAGTTATAAGCAGCCAACAGCGTGAAACGGTAGAGGCCCAGATAGATGCCATAATCGAAGCTGTAAAGGCAAAGGTCTTTTCCTTTCATAATTTTTAATTTTTGCCCCTGATTTTTCCTAAATTTTCTTGACAAAGCTTTATTGTTATGTATAATGTTTGACTTTAGGTTATGTGACCATAAACAAAGATAGGTTGAATGTAAAAAACAAGCCAATGGTGGGGTGGTTTTTTTCACAAGTAGCCTAAGCTTTACCACGAAAGAAATTAAGAAATTTCTTTTCAATTCGGTAGAAGGGTCATCCTAAAAAACAACTAAAAGATTGTCTGCGTAGATAAGGAGTTTAAACAGTGAGGATGGTATCGGTCTTACTAAGTTTAGTGCTGTTGTTGAACACGGTTGAGATTTGTTTTGCCGATGAGGTGAGTGAACTGGCCCTGGAAAACGATGAGTTGAGACAGAGAGTAGAAAAACTGGAAAAAGAGCTGGCTGAACTTAAGAGGATAGTAATGCAGCAAGCCAATGTCTCCAAGGCAGAGGCGAAGGTTGCGGCAGTAGCGAAAGTTGAAGAACAAGCGTTTGCCAGTTCTGAATTGAGCGAATATGACGTTCAGAAAATTGTGGAAAAGGCCCAGAAAGAGAACGCAAAGAAAAAATCCATCCTGTCGGCTTTAGACATTGAGCTCTACGGCTATATCAAAGCAGATGCAGCTTATGACACATCTCATACAACGACAGGCAATTATGCCCTTTGGGTGGATTCCGACGTTCTGAACAAAAATGACAATGAATTCAACATAACGGCTAACCAAACACGACTCGGGCTGAAGATTGCCGGGCCTGAGGATGAAGAGATAAGAACGAGCGGACTTGTAGAGGTTGATTTTTACGGTAGCAATGCAACGGAAAACAAGGCAAAATTACAAATGCGACATGCATATCTGAAATTAGACTGGCCTGAAGATAATTTCAATATTATTGCCGGACAAACCAATGATGTTATATCACCTTTAAGTCCGAGTACTCTCAACTACACAGTTTTGTGGTCTTCGGGTAACATAGGGTACCGGCGACCGCAAATACGCCTGACAAAAAGTTTTGCACTTAATAGTGACGTTGCTCTTACATTGGAAGGAGCATTAGCGCGAAACATAGGTAGAGAGAATGACTTAACTCCAGCCATTGAATCGGGTGAGGATTCGGGGGTACCAGCCATTCAGGGAAGGACAAGTTTATCATTTCCCTGTTTTGGTTATAAGCCAACTACATTAGGGGTTTCCGCTCATTGTTCGAAGGAAGAGTATGATACTTCAGCCAATGGCTCCAACGGCAAATTCGAGAGTTGGTCAGTCGGCCTTGACCTTACCCAGCCGGTTAACAGGTGGCTAACAATTAAAGGTGAATTATTTACCGGTCGGAATCTGGATACTTATCTTGGCGGTATCGGACAGGGTGTTAATACCGATAAGACCAAAAGCATTTATTACAAGGAAATACCAAGTACGGGCGGCTGGCTTGCTGCAAGCTTAGGCCCTTGGGACAAGTGGCGATTTAATGTCGGGATGGGTATGGATGACGTTGATTCAGACTACGTCAATACAGACGATAGAATATTAAACCGGTCTGTCTTCGGCAATTTAATTTATTCGGTCAACAAAAATACGGAAGTCGGTTTTGAGCTTTCACAATGGCACACGGAGCGTAAAGGGCAGGGCAATGCCGATAATCTTCGTGCACAAATGTCCTTTCTATACAAATTTTGATAACGAGAGAAAAAGGGCTTTATCTCTTGGGAAAACGGTTTTTCGATTAAGATTTTTTCAGTTGACATTTTTATAGTACCTGCATAAAGTGTGTTACACAGGGTATTAAGCAAAAGAAATGAGTTATAATGATTTTGAGCTGCAAATAAAGGAGAACGTTATGGCAAATGAACAAAAAGGTATGGATTCTCTTATGACAGAGACACGGACATTTCCGCCGCCGGCGGCGATTAAAGCCAATGCATACATATCCAGTGAAGAGCAATATCAGAAAATGTTGGAACAATCGATTAACGACCCGGATGGATTCTGGCTTGAACAGGCCAAAAGCCTAAGCTGGTTCAAAGAACCGACCAAGAGCCTGGAGTACACGTGGGACACAAAAAATCGCAAGATTGAGCATACATGGTTTGTTGACGGCGAAATGAATGTTTCGTACAACTGTCTCGACCGCCATCTTGGAACACCAATTGAAAATAAAACGGCCTTGATTTGGCAAGGTGAGGCGGAAGATGCCGTCAGGAAGTACACTTACGGACAGCTTCACAAGGAGGTTTGCAAGTTCGCCAATGTCCTTAAATCAAAAGGAATTCAAAAAGGCGACCGCGTGGCAATTTATCTGCCGATGGTTCCTGAACTTCCGATAGTGATGCTCGCCTGCGCCCGTATTGGAGCAATTCACTCGGTGATTTTCGGGGGATTCAGCGCCGATGCCATCGAAGGGCGTATCAACGATTCCGACTGCAAAATGCTTATCACTTCGAATGTTTCATTACGCGCGGGCAAGCATATCAAACTAAAGGATATTGCTGATGCCGCACTGGAGAAAACACCTACGATTGAAAGCGTGGTTGTCGTTAAAGTCAATGAGGAACCCTGCGATATGAAAGACGGCAGGGATGTGTGGTATCACGACACCATGGCCGATGCCGATGAACAATGCGAAGCTGAACCTATGAATGCCGAAGATCCACTGTTTATTCTCTACACTTCCGGCTCGACCGGCAAGCCCAAGGGTGTTGTCCATACTACCGCCGGATACCTTATGCAAATTACTCTTACTCACAAAATCGTTTTTAATATTCACGATGATGATATTTACTGGTGCACAGCCGATATCGGGTGGGTAACAGGGCACAGCTATATTGTATATGGTCCGCTTGCAAACGGCGCAACATCTCTTATGTTCGAAGGCGTGCCCACATATCCTGATGCGGGTCGTTTCTGGCATATTTGCGATAAATTTGGTGTTACTGTTTTCTATACGGCTCCGACGGCAATTCGTGCATTGATGCGTCTTGGGGATGAGTGGCCGGCAAAGTATAAATTAAACACGATGAGAATCCTCGGGACAGTTGGTGAGCCGATAAATCCCGAGGCGTGGATGTGGTATTACGAGAAAATCGGGCGTAATAACTGTCCGATTGTTGATACGTGGTGGCAGACGGAGACAGGTGGTTTTATGATTACGCCTTCAC
The DNA here is from genome assembly GCA_964614315.1 of uncultured Pirellulales bacterium. Taxonomy (GTDB): domain Bacteria; phylum Planctomycetota; class Phycisphaerae; order Sedimentisphaerales; family Anaerobacaceae; genus CAZTKW01. The sequence continues at coordinate 4,737 of CAZTKW010000005.1, read as the reverse complement.
CCGGAGCCCATACACTAAAACCCGGCAGCGCCAATAAACCTTTCTTTGGGGTTGACCCAATTGTTCTGCGTGACGACGGGACGAAATGCGATGTAAACGAAGGCGGCAAACTTTGTATTGTCAAGCCGTGGCCCGGAATGATGCGGACAATGTGGGGTGACCATGAGCGGTTCGTTGATACTTATTTTACGCTGTATGACAATATTTACTTTGCGGGTGACGGTTGCCGTGTTGATGAGGACGGTGACTATTGGCTGATGGGGCGAATCGACGACGTTGTAAATGTTTCCGGGCATCGTATAGGGACGGCGGAAGTTGAAAGCGCACTGGTCAGTCATGAGAAGGTGGCCGAAGCGGCCGTAACACCGGTACCACACGAGATTAAGGGCCAGGGATTGTATGCTTTTGTTACACTTGTCGGCGGTGTTGAAGAAAGCGAGGAGTTGAAGAAGGAACTTGTTGCGCATGTTCGAAAGGAAATCGGGCCTATTGCAACACCTGAAGCGATTCAGTTTGCACCGTCACTTCCAAAGACCCGTTCGGGCAAGATAATGAGACGCATTCTTCGCAAGATAGCAGAGAAAAACACAGATAATCTTGGTGACATAACAACGCTTGCAGACCCGACGGTAGTTGAGAATTTGATTAAAGGCCGAGGGTAAAGCACGTTTCTAACTTACGAGGTTCAAGCCGGGCGCGTGTGAAAGTGCGCGTCCGGCATATATTATGTGAAGCGACTTTTGCTTTACAATTTTGTTCACCAGTAGAATCTTCAGTACAAGCCAACTGAAAAAACTATTTCACCAGTGCCGATAATAACTCAACATATATGAAGGAATACCACATTTGGCGATTTAAGCGATTTAGAGGGTTGACTTTCGAATTTAAAACAGGTAAAATAATACCATCGACTCCGGGGGAACACCGGAAATGGGGATAAGATTCACGGCGGAATCAATTAAGCACTTTTTTATAGTCGCAGATAATGGGGGTAAGAATAATGAATTTGTTGAAAAGAACCACAAAAAAGGTTAGAGGGCTAACAGTATATTTCTTAACTTGTTGTATATTTTTTAGTCTGCCATTTTCATCTTCTTTTGCCGGTCCAAAAGGCAAAGCCTTCGGGCATAATAACCCCAACGCCGGAGTTAATCCGGTTAATATCATCACGGGGGCTGGCGTTGGCCGTGTTAAGGCAGCAGTTTCCCGTAAGGGTATCGGCTTTGGCGGTGTTAAGGCAAGAATTTCCCATAAAAGTATCGGGGTCGGCGGTCAACAAGTCACAGGTGGAGTTGTTGTTACAAATCCGAGCGGACATATTTTAAAAGGACCTTCAGTAAAGAACCACGGGCTGGGTAATGTTATTGTTCAAGTTCCTCCAATGATGATGAATAAACCAGCATTCGGTAAGGTTAAAAATAAGGCTCATACCACAGGCCAAGGATTAATTCTTGCTGCCGGTGACGCCTTTTCAGAGGCTATTGGCAATCCCGGTCATTGTAAAGGCCACTGGGTTGGTGGAGAGAATCCTGCCGGCGGTGTTGATTTTAATCCCGGCGGTGGTAATGGTAAAGGTCACTGGGGCAGAGGCAACAAAGGTAACGGTGTAGGAAATATCTGGGTGGGTAACCAGGGTTGCGGTAAAGGGGGCGGTATGGCCGGCGGTTGCAAATGCCATGAACCAGAGCCACCAGCACCCCCAGAGCCACCAGCACCCCCGGACACACCTGATTCTGAGGAGCCAGAGGACAGCACAGAAAGTGCACAGGCGGCACCACTTGATAAACAGGTTGTTCCATCGATAGAAGGTTGTCCGGCTTTGTTGGAAACTGTGAGTTCGGAACTTGGAGTTACAAGAGAGACCATCCAGGTTTCTATAGGAGCGGCTTTTGCTATATCTGTTAACATACAGCCCTGTGAATCATTAGCGAAATGTGTAAATGCAGCAGCAATTTTAAGGGACGAAGGCGGTGTCAGAATGGCTGCAATTAAGGAGTTATTCGACGAGCTTGCGCCGGCGGATGCACCGTTTACGCCGGTAATGGCGGCCGAGATTGTTACAAAACTGGCAGAGCATGTAAATGACGGCACTCATTACGCTGCGGCGGCAGAATATCTTGATGCTTTCGTTGAATATATCAGGATTCTGGATGATGAAATGGGTTCGCCGATGGGCGACTCAAGGGGTTTCGTAATGGAAAAGTATGGCAGCAATATATTAGAGAATGATAACAGTAATATTGCTGCATTTCTTATAATATGTTTGGAAAACTCAGGGACTTTCGGTGGATAACGAAAGCAAAACCAAACAGACAACCAAGAAATAAACGAAAAAATAAGCCTGTTCCTGAAAAGGGAGCAGGCTTATTTTTTAACAGTGTTTTTAATCGCTGGCAATTTTCTTATTTACCGGCTTTTGCAAGCGGTGAGTAAGCAGCCGGCACAACCGAACGGATTTTATCCGCACGTTGCTTCATTTTGGCAAATATTACTGAATTGCCTTTCTTTTTTACTGCCGAGAGGGCTTTTTCGATGAGCCTATCTGATTCGGCGTAGTTTTTCTTTACTCGGCACACTTCGGCTTTTGTCAGCCAGCTCGAAGCTATAAGATGGTGTTTCGGCCCGTAATATTTTTCCTGCGTTGCCACCGAGCGGTTAATCAAATTTTCCGCCTCGTTGTATCTTTGCTGCAGAGTATATAGTTTTGCTATATCAGCAAGCACAGTTGCGGTGTAAAGGTGGTCTGGGCCGTAACTTTTGTTTATAAGGGCCATAGCACTCTGATAATAAGCGTCGGCATTTTCGAAATCTCCCTCTACTGTCAACAATTGCGCAAAAGCCACCTTAAACGGAATCATTGCCTTGTCATTGTCGCTGTGACAATCAAGCATAATAGTTACGGCTCTCTCTAGAGCAGCTTCAGCCTTTTGATATCTGCCCTGGGCCTGATAAATTGAGCTAAGGTTTGTCAAGGTATATGCTATGTACGGATGCTTTTCATAATAGACTTTTTCCTGGAGTCTGAGACCCAGGATGCACATCTTTTCGGCATCTTCCAATTTACCTAGTTCGTTGTACAGGTATGCCAGGTCGATCAGACAGGAACATAACTCGGCATCAGAATCATTTTTGTTTTTTGCTGACACCAGAGCCTGTTCGGCAAGCGGCTGGGCCTTTTCATATTCACCGTAAGCCATATATACTCTGGCCATCGCTCTTAGGGTTTTGGGTGAGGGTGTCCTTTTTACCAGCAACTTTTTTCCATCAGCTTTACCAGCGTTTAGGAGTAATAAACTGCAAACAAGGAGAAAAAGCAGAGTTCTGTTTTTACGTGATTTGTGATTTGTTTTTTCTTTCCGAGCCATTTATCGCGCCCCCATTTCTTTCTTATGCTTTTCTCGAATATGTAAAAAAAACCATATTTTCCTGATTATTTAAAATATAGAAAACAATATTAATAATGACAAATGACACAGGTATCTTTGTAAAGGTGCATTTTAGGCTGGTGACGAACAGTTGCTTTACATTTGAATATTTTCGGACGTATGTTGTGCCGGTTTTGTTCAAGTAAGAATCAGCACCCATTTCATTTCTGCAATTTTCAATGTCGAAAATGGCTGTTGAAATTCAGCTTAAAAACCGCTGTTTTGACCGGTGATAAATGCCGATAGGCCTCTTAAGCTGTTGTTTTTGAAGTTTTGATGTGAGGTTATTATGTGGCGATTTGGCAAGCATAAACATTGCAGATTGTCGGTCGTATCGGCAATTGCGATATTTTTCTGGTGTTTCTGTTGTAAGGGTGCAAATGAACTTTCCAGTGACAAGACATATCAAAGGTTTAAAACAGACCTGCTCTATAAAAAGTCCGAGAGTCAAATCACAATCGACCGGGTGTGTGAGCAAATCGCAAAAGGCGATTTCGAAGGCGCCCGGCAGCTTGTTCGCAAATCAGCGGCACCTGACAGCAAGGCCCTTGAGCAGCTTGCGGCTGTTATTGACGAATATATGGCGATAAAGGATAGAAGGGAGATATCTAAAAACGAAGCTTATAAAAAGCAGATAGAAGAACTTGAAAGGCTTTGCTGCAAAGGGGTACCGGAGGATGTAAACGACATCAACAGAGTCCTTTCAGTAGTAGTTAACAGTCTGGAATATGCCGACAATGAACAGAAAAAAACCTTAATCGAAGATTCTTTTATAAGGCAAACCATAGATAAAGCCAAAACCAAAGCCGCCGACTTTGAGACAAAAGGTAAATGGCTTGATGCTTATAAAATCTACTACAGCAAGTTGGAACAAATTTACACAGACTACCAGAGATATTGCGACTACGCACAACAGCTTCTGGATAAAGCTGATATTCTGTTATTTCTTCAGGGCAGTTCCTGTCAGAGCCTCGAAGAACATTACGCAGGTGTAAAAAAACAGACGTTTATCAACGTGGTTGATATTCTCGATTCGAGCTATGTCAATATTATTGATTATCACCAAATGGCGGTTAAGGCTCTTGGTCGCTGTAAATTATTATCAGAAGTGATGAGTAATCCATATCTTGATATTTTTTATAATTTACAGAGTAAATGCTTCAGTAACTGGGGAGAATCCATGGAGGCGATATTGAGAGATGTAAACCAGTCATCAGCAAATATAAACAAGGATGAGTTTGTAGATATTTTTGAAAGGGTTCTGGACCTGAACCAATCTCGTAACGGTGGAATAGAAATTCCTCATAATTTA
>CAZTKW010000004.1:9690-23176 GCA_964614315.1 uncultured Pirellulales bacterium | reverse complement strand
TTCCGGCAGCTACCATCGACGCATTGGGCCGGTGCCAAATCGGAGAGTATCCCCAAGAGCGCGATCGTCGCACCCATCGCCGCGGCCAACACAAATTTGGGGTTACGCATCGTGGACCTCTATCACGAAAATCATTAAGGCGGCGCCAAGGGCCCCGCAAAGGCAGCCAATCCCAAACCACAAGGCTGTTACCACGGTTTGGCCTCCTCCGGATATTCCATCATAACCGCCGCCGTAGGCGATTTTGCCATTCGCGAATACTTTTTCCCGACCTTCTCGACTTTCGTAACTTTTTGGCCAAAATGAGACTCAATTGGTGCTCTGAGATGCCCGTTTCCCGTAAATACTCGATCGCAAACTTCATGCCGAGTTTTGTTTCGGGCTTTGCCCTCCGCAAGTCCATAGTCTCCGCCACAACGTGAGCTACCGTACCTAAGTGACTATCGCGAACCTCTTTTACCGCAGGGGGCAGATCATCAGCCGTAAACGGATTCGGATAACGAGCCAATTCCTCTTTTCCGGTGGCCATCCGGGCCAGGCCCGCAATATACCGTTCGTTCTCCCAGCGTTTATCCCGATTCTCGACGTTTTCGTTGAGCTTGCGGATATTGCTAATCAAATCTCGATATCTACCCAATTTACGATACTGGCCCGTCAACTCATCCGACGCGGATCGACCCCCAAGCTTAGCGCTATGGTACTCCCGCTGAGTTTTGTTCGACAACTTGTAAAACTCGTCGACGCTCCGCGTCCGCTCGGCACGAAAGACGAAGCCCTGAACGATCGGAATATCGGGAGGGGAGAGCGGATCGCCGGTCCACCAGGATTCCACGGGAGACGTGTAGCGCCGATAGAAACCACCCGTGGCGCTATTGACGGCATGTTCCAGCTTCGCCGGCGAGACGTTCAACCAACTCCCGATGGTCTTCATGATCGCCGTGTTGTATGGATAAAGTTGATCCCTGGGCTGCAAGTGTTGCTGGGACTTGGGAACGATCGGCCGGTCCCGAAAAAAGTCCCAATTCATGGCAACTTCCAACAAGACGTTGGCTCCGGAAACGTTGAATCCAGGCCGAGTTTGCTTCCATGCGTAACCGGCCCAGCGTTCAATGGCTTGCGGATTCTTCTTGTACAAGGCGTCCAAAATGGCTTCGATACCGGCGCCCACTTGGGCGATTTCGTGGCCCCGGGGTATGCGGCCCACGGGTTTTCCGTCCTCGTCCGTAATCACCCAATAGCTGTTCAGCCAATCTTCCCGCTCCTTGTACCAGTCGTCGTCGCGGTGCAGGAACCAATAGACGATCGAGGGCACGGCGCAATAGGCGAAATAGCGGATGAAAGAACGTCCCGGGTTGTCCTTTACCGTGCGAACGCTCTTGTCGATACCTTCCAGACGCGCGTTGGAGAAGGGGACGAGACGGTTGAACCATCGCCCCCAGGTGCCCAGACGACGGAAGTCAACGGTTACCTCATGGCTCGCATTGAGGGCTTCGATAAGAATGTTTGCGGGCGTCTTGCCGTCTTCTATCATCTTGGCCACGTCCGCGCGAGTATAGCCGTGCGATTTCCAAACCGCGGCAAACTCGGCCAGCCGGGGTCCCGCCTCGCAGACCTGTACGGCATCGATTATCGATTCCACGGCGCCGAACTTCTGCTGCCCCGCCACGGCCGAGGCGACGGCCCGTCTGGTACTGGCCCGATCCAAACCCAACACGCTTGAAAGCGGCCCGCCGTACTGCCGCCAAAGCTTGACGTAGGGATCCTCCTTGGCACCTCTCCGCCGCTGAAACTCCGAATAGGCGTAGGTTCCCACCCATGCCATGGGATCCAACTTGCCCCCGTAATTCCGCTGAATGAGATAGGTCGGCATGTCCCGCAAAAAGTTGGTGCCCAAGGCAAAAGTAAGATTCAAGGTAGTGGCCCCAAGCCGCACCATCCGGGTCATGCGAGCAAAAGTCATCTCCAAGATCTTCGGCAACTGAAAGTAGCCCATCCCGGAAACCGCTTGGTGAAGGTCTTTCTGAAAATAGAAGAGAGCCCGCTTGCCCTCCAAGATCACATTGGCCACCGGCTGGCCCGAACGGTCCCAATAATTGGGCCGATAGATGTTGACCATATCCGTTCGCCACTTTTCGGCCGTGGCTTTGTCCATGCCTGCCTCAAGCCTATCGATATCCTCTTCGCTCAGACCTGTCTTTCCCAAGGTCTCACTAATCGCCGGCCAAACCTCTTCCAACGAAACCGCCGTCTTCTGCAAGTTCGGCGGAAGCCGTTCGATCCAGCCTTTGGCGCCATGTTCCTCGGCCGCCCGAACCATTTCGTTAATCACCAACTGGTTCGCCGCCCGCTCGTAAAAGAGCACCGCTTGTTGCACCGTGGTCTGGATGGGATCGATAATCTTGTAGCCCGAGCCGAAACGCCTCTTGATGGGAGAAGGCAGGTCGACCAGCCGCACACCCGCCGAGGCCCGCTTGCCGAATTTATCGGGTACGATACGGTGCAGGGGCAAATAAGTCTTGTAGGCTTCCTTAATCCACTCGGCCGATTCGGCGGTAATTACCCCCATATCTGCCAGCATGTCGATCAAAGACTTGTTGAAGGCCGTGACGGCATCGGCCGCCTCTTGCCAACCCTGATTGTCCTTGAACAAATCGTAAACGTATTGGGCGTCCGCCTTGGTAATGCCGGGGGCTTTTCCCTTCTGCCACGATTCCAAGGCGTGCCGGGCGTACGCCCAGGCGGACCAAGTATCGTATTCTGCCGGCGAAACCTTTTCCATCGCGTCCCAAAGCGAGGGGCCAATCCGTTTCATGACTCCGTCGCGGCCCAGGGTAAAGACGCCGCTTTCCAAAGCCGTATTGGCCAGCACCGCCCCGCCTTGCGTAAAGGCCTTGTACTTGTCCATAAAAGAGGCGCCCTTTTTGGGCATATAGCCTCGTGACCGCAAGTCCTTTTCAAAGAGGTAGCCGTACCAGCCTTGCTCCTTCATCTTCTCGTAAGTCTGGTTGATCCAATGAGGTAGTTGCTCTTTCCAGGGCACCGCCTCTTTCTTCCCGGTCCGGGAGATTTGGGCCTTGACACGGCCCAGGGCCCCGGCCGCCCGGAACCGATCAACAAGAGCCTTGGAACCACCGATCGCCTTTTCCCACTTGGGATTTTCCGCCAGCCAGGCCAAAAAATGCCGGTGAAACATGGGGGCCTCTGCCTCCACGTCGATGTCCTCGCTGAGGTAGCCGCGAACGTATTCGGCAAAGCCTTCCATGGGTCGCTTTTTTTCGGGCTTGTAGTCAAGTTGTCTGAGTTCTGCTTTGGCTTCCAGGGATGCCGAGGTCCGCACGTCCGTTGCTGCGTCAATGCCATGGGCGGTTTCGTGAAGCGCCACGTCCACCGAGGCGGACTCGGCTCCCTTCATTCGAGCGTTCTGCCAAATTACTTTGTATCTGCCGCGCAAATTCTTGCCGCGAAGCCTCCCTGCCCGAATCGGAATCCGCGTCAGCCGTTCGATGCCTTCGATCACATCGCGGGCTCCGATCCGCTCGCCGGTACCTTCCATTTCGGCGGCCATGCCGATTTGTTCGGGGGAACCGGCGGCACCGCCCTGGCCGAGAGGCCGGTCTACCGCACGAAGCGCCAGATCAGCTTTTACCAGCTTCGCTTCCTTGAGTTGCCGGCCGCCGGGCGCTTCGATTTCCGCAGGAGGTTCGGCCGCGAAGGCCTCGGAGACGGACAAACCGGCCACCTCACGAGCTTGGCGAATCAATTCAGGGCTAGTCGTCCAATGATCCCATCCAGCCAACTCCTCTTCCACCAGGTTGACTTCCCTCTGGATCGACTCAAAGTCGCCCTCCAGACCCATTTCTTTGGCGGTCTCCGGGCGTCTGAGGGCTCCCTTTACCGCCAGTAGCCGGTCTTTCAAACCCTTGACGATACGGGCAACGGCCCTGCTGATCTTCTCCGCCTCGGTAATTGCCGAATCGTCAAACCCAAAAAAATCGCCTTGGATAGGGGTCTCCTGGCGTGGAAACCGTTTGAGCATGTCAAGCAAGTGTCTGAGTTCCTCCACCGACCCGGGTTTTCGAGCCCGTTCTAGTCCCGCTGCTTGCAGCCCCTCGTCCCCACGGCCGACGTCGGAGATTACGGCCGCTTTACCGGCGGAGATTTTGTTCCCCCGGTAGGCGGCCCAAACATCTTCCGAAGCAAATCGCCCCAATACGAAGCCGGTTTGTCCTTTAGCCCTCGCCAGTAATCCCTCTTTTTCGGCGTCTTCTTCTGAAACTTGGGTCTCCCTGAAGAATTCGGCATAATCATCAACCTTTCCCTGACCTTCAAGTATGTTGAGCATTGCCCCCATCGAACGGGCATCTTTTTCCGAGACGCCCTCCGTCTCCTTGACGACCCTGACGTCCACGGTGGGGACGTTGCGACGTTTGGCCAAATCCAAACGATGATGGTAATTGACTGCCCACAATTGCCCCTTAGAGTCCTCCCAAAGCAGGCCAACTCCCGCCGCCGCTGGGTTCCATTCTCCGGCCAAAGGCTCGACCACGCCAGTCTTGCGGGCTTCGCCCTTGAATTGAAACCGTTCGGAGTCAATCTTGATATCCTTGGGTGAAACTTCTGTAATCTCGCCAGACGCCATTGTCCTGGTGGAACGGGTCGGCAACTTGCGGACGGACTTCTTTGATCGAGGCTTGGGGACGGCCGTGAAAGGCTTTCCCGGCGGTTCCTCTTGGATCCGGGTCCGAAGTCCAATCGGCACCGAACGGGGATTTTTGGCGGCATATTCGAGCGCCTCGGGGGCAATCGTCCGCAAGTGTTCCAAGAGATCTCCTGCCACCTCCGGAGTCTGCTTGTTCATTACCGCCACGGCCGCCCGCCACTTGCCGTCGGGCGAGGTCTCCCGGCCGGCTTGCTCTTCCAGGAGGGTGCGAAGTCGTTCTAATCTCTCGCGTCCCTGGGGTTCGACCTCAGCAGCCGGCGGTGCAGCTTGGGCTTGCGATGGCTCGGGCGACGGACCTTGGGTCGCCGCGACTCCCAATCGATCCGTTCCGGGCTCCAGTCCCGCGGCGGCCGGTAGCGGGCCCGGTAGAAGTTGCGTAGCGGCCCTATCAGACGGCTCAGCGATCTCGGCAGCACGACGGTCCTCCATTTCTTGGATACGATCCCGACGGTCTTCTTCCAATTGCCTGAAACGATCCCGATTCCGCAAGAACCATTCCCGCCGCTGGGGAGCCTTTCTGGAGACCTCGGGAGGGGCCCCCATCTTTTCGGCCTCTTTTCGCGAAGGTGTCCCGCCGGCGTCCACCTTGCGGCCGGCCTCTTGGATCGCTCGCTCACGTCCGTTTGCAAGGGCGCCCGAAACGCCGGTCACCGCACCCGGCACCGCAAAGGCCGCTGCCTCGATAGAGATCTGCTCCCAGGCCTCCGGACTGAGGGGATCGGCCGCAAGCGCCCCGGTAACGCCATAGTCCTCGGTTACGCCCAACAAGCCTCTGGGTACCTCCGCAACCCGTTCTTCGGCCAGTTCGCCCAAGAGGCCGTGCCAGCCGGCGCGTTTCAAGATCGACTCCATTTCGGCGACCGTGCGTCCCCGCCCCAAGAATCGCTTGGCGATCGCCCCCTTGAGTCCCCGTACGAAGGGAAGTCTCAGGATCCTGCCACCCGTTCGTTCCGAGGCCAGCTCAATGAGACTGTCCAGGATGCCCAGTCCCACCGATTTCGCGAAATCCTCGTCGTTCTCCTGGAGGATCAGTTTCAAGCGCCCGGCGTTGTCCTTATCCAAGCCCATCTTGGGCACCAGCCGGCGAACGATGTCCTCGGAGATCATGTTCGGCATGAGAGCCGTCTGGACCCCTACTCCGGCGGTTCGAGAGGCCAATCCCGTCGCCACCCGGCCGGCAACGCTTTTTTCGAGGGTCTTGGCGGCGAGTTTCTCGGCCCCTGCCTCCACGCCTTTCCTGGTCGCCGAATAGGCCCCGGCGGTAACCGCGAACTCGATCCCGAACTTGGGCAGCGAGGTCACCAAGTCCAAGACCTTCCGGCCCCACGACTTGTCGCGGTTGGCCTCCGCCGCCACGATATAGTCGGCGATGAGAGCCAGGTCCTCGGGGGTGCTCTTGCCCGCCCGGTGCCGTTTCGCTGCCAGATACAATTGGGCCAGGTAGATCGGTTCGCTGGGCGAAAACGGGATCCGATTGGCAAGATACCGGGCCCGGCCCCGCTCCTCGAACTCCGGATCGTCCCCGGCCGCCCGCCGCAGGATCGCCCCTTCCAGCGTCCGGGGACCGCCCGTCCTGGGCCGCCGAGGTCTGGCCGGCCCCCAACCCCCGCGGCCCGCCAGGTTGGCGGCCCTCTGCATCCGGCCGGCCCACCGGGGCTCGGCAACCGCAGTAGAGAGACTCTCCGCCCGGTCCAGGAGACGATTCAATTTTTCGTCTTCAAGTTCTTCCGCCCGGCGAAGGAGTTCCGCAAGTTCCGGCATGACTACCTCCGGCCTCCCAAATACTGCCTGACGATACGGCCCGCCTGAATCAATTGCCGTTCCTCTTCGGGCGTGAGATTTTCTTTCTCGCCCAATTCAAACAAGGTCTGCCTGGACAACCTCACCGAGATGGGCTCGGCGTCGGCCTCCGGCGGCGGCTCTTCGGCCAGCCAGTTTTGGACCTCTTTGTCATCGCTATCCTTGCCCGTCAAGACATTGCCGAGCTTCGATAGATAGCCGCTTGCCTTCTGAGGTAAGCGCCAGGCCGGCGATGCCCCGGAAGGCGATGTTACGACTTCCCCGCCGGGCCACTCTTGCCTCTCCAAACCCGATTCCACCGGCGGCGGTTGTGGCGGCAGGGGCACTTCGTCGGCTTCTCCCGCGGCCCTGATCTCGTCCATCAAGGGCGAATTGGGATCGTCCGCCGGCAATTGCGAATAGGGACTGTCGAGGTCCGAGGGCGAAGGCAGGGGCACGCCTTGCAGATGGGCCGGTACTGGATTTGGTTTAGTGGGTACGCCTTCCGGTCCCAATCTGGTCGGCACACCTTGAAGGCGCGGATCGATGTAGCCCGGATCGTCCGGACCCAACAATTGCGGCGGCTCCGGCGGAGGTTCCCAAAAGCGTTCCGCGGGCGGGGGCGGAGGACCGAGTTGTTCGAGCACGATCTGATCGATCTTCTCCATGTCGGCGGAGGTGAGCCCGTCTTCATCGAACTCAAAACTGTCCCTCAGACCCTTGGATAATTCGGCCGCCTGTTTGTCGTAGTCGTCCCGGGCCTTCTTGGCCAACTCGTAGACTTCTTTCTGCTGTTCCCATGCCGCTTCCTCCTCTTTGCCGCCGGCCCCGCCGGTCTCCGACTTCTCCGAGGGAAAGCCGCGGGGAATCATCGGATTTCCGCTGTCGTCGATGATCCAGGGGAGGTCGCTATAGGCGTCGAAGTTGTGGATCTTCTGCCGCAAGGAACCCTCCAAGGAAACCTTGCCTTCGTCCGGCCCCCGCCTCTTGGGATTCAGCCAGATCCGTTTCTTCCGCGCGAAGGCGTCTTGCAAGGCCCTCATGCGTTCCTCGGCCGTCAGATTCTTGGCCTCGCGGATGGCGTCGATGTCCGTATCGATCTCGGCAAGCTGTTGCTTCTGCCCGTTGGGACCCTCCGTGTAATAGTGCGTGCCCGCCTCGACCGCCTCTTGCACGGCCTCTAATTGACCCTGCTCGAAACGGTTGATTCCTTCCTGTTCCTGGGTCAAGGCGTTCCGCTCGAACTCCTTGCCCGCCGCCCTTTCCCGGTAATCGAACTCCTCGGCCGCCGCCCTCTCTTTGTACTCGAACTCTTCCCGCAAGCGATCTTTGAGAAATCCTTCCTTGGTCTGCAACAAGCTCCGTTCAAACGCTTGTTCCGCCTTCGTCTGTTTTTCGGCCAACTCGGCCGCCGTCTTCTTTCCCGCGATCCCATATTCGTTCTCGACCCGCATCTTGTCCAACGTGAGCACGTGGGCCAAGAGAGCCTTTTGCGCGTCACTCATCTTTTCGCGGGCGGCGGGCTTGTACGAGGGCAGCGGCAAGGGACCTTTGGTCCGCTCCAACTCCACCGGCGCCAAGACCGCTCCTTGACCCACCCCTGCCCGTCCCCCCAAAGAGTCGATCCATTGCTGTCTGGAGAGGCGGTTGCGTTCCGCTTCCTCGGCCAGCCGGCGGCGAAGGTTCTCGTCGCGGATCTCCCGCGGATGATAGGTGTAAGGCATGGCGCCCTCGTTATCTGTTGATTCGCCGGTAGGTCCGAGTGTTCTGGAGGCTGCCGTAACTCCCAGGCATGGGACTCCCTTGGGACGGCACCGTGCGAAAGCCGCCCGACGCCCTCGGGGTCCGCGACGAATAGTATCTCCTCTGCGCGTTTCGGGATGCGTTCAAACGGGCCGTCTCCATGGCGTAGGTCCGATTGGACTCCCGCTCCTGCTGAGCGTAGGTCCGATTGAACGCGTCCTGGGATGCGTTCAAACGGGCCGTCTCCATGGCGTAGGTCCGATTGGACTCCCGCTCCTGCTGAGCGTAGGCCCGCTTGTACTCCCGCTCCTGCTGAGCGTAGGTCCGATTGAACTCCCCCGACTGCTGCACGGCGGTGGCCAGGTCGCCCGACATCTGCCCATAAACCCCCAAGCCCTGCTGGTTGATCGATTCGTTCAGCGCACCCAAGGCCTGTTGGTAGTCGCGGCCGTAGCCCCGGCGGATACCCGAGAGGACCGTTCCGGCCCCCGCCATGCCGCGGCTGATGGCGTCCTGCACCCCGGCCCCCAGTTGCGACTGGTAGTCTTGCAGGAGTTGCGTCTTCTGCGCACTGCCGAGGCCTTGCAGCATTTGCATGGCCTCGGCAATGCGTTTGCGAAATTCCATCACGGCGGGGTCCGTGGCCGCGGGCCCACTGCTATAACTTGTCCATGAACCTTGCACGGCGTCATCTCCTTATTGGAATCTCCAGAATGGCAGCGTTTACAATCGCGACCAAATTCCGGTCTACTTGCGGATGGTCGCGAAAGGGACGATCTTCGGCGTCCACCTCCACCACCGCCAGACTTTCCTCTTTGAACTCTTTCAGTTTACCGCTGATTCGCAAGCCGGGCCCGATGTCCAAGAAGACCCGCTCGCCCGGCCGGCTCTTTTTCGAGAGCCGAAAAACCTCCTCGTCGCCGGGACGGCGATAGGCCGCCGCCCGCCACTGGTTGGGCACTTCGACCGGCAAGTTGTCCGGAGACGGAGTACCCAAATAATCCGGCATTCTGGGAAGCAACACTTACTCATTCCTCACGAGAATCCACGTAATCCCTGTACCATTCGGGATCGAACGCCCAAGCCTGATCGTAGGCAGCAAGAAGAACCCAAGTTATGTATCCAACGCAGTACGGAGGAAGATTGTAATAAATTGCCAGGCTGCACTTGAAAGTAGTAGTCGGCCATCCGGTGCCTCCCCAAGTGGTACGGTCCGCATTTCGCCACCACCCGGTCCCGCCACTGGTGGCTTGTCGTATCCAGGGAACCGTAGTTCCAGGATACCACCAGGTCATGTAGGGCGTATAACCCGTACCGTAACCCGTGTCCAAAACGGTGTAACACGACTTGACCGGCGAAAAGCCGGAAAGGATACTTGTTTTGAAACCAGGCTTGTAATTGTACGTCCATCGTTGCAGCTTTCCCAATCCCATGGCGACTCTCACACGTTTATAATAATCCCGCCAGTTATACGGACGTCCCCTTCTACTTCAAGCCGGTAAGTCGCGGCGTCCCTACCGACTCCCACCATGTAGAAGCGGACCGTATCGCCCGTGCTCAACCCCAAATCGGTCTTGACTTCCGCGTAGGACCGGCCTTCCACGCCCGTGGCCGTAAACTTGGCGTAATCGTTGTCTAATACTCCCACCACACTAACGAGAACCGCGTTGCCGTATCCAATTCCGATCCCAACCGCCGAGGTATTCCCGCCGCTGATCTTGACCAGACCGTTGTAGGCGGAGACGTTCGTTTCCAACCCGCCCCGTTCGTGGTCGATGGCGGTTGCCTCCCAAGTACCCGCGGCAACCGTGCCCAAAGTAGTCACATTCTCCGTACCGGCCCAAGTCGAAAGGGCCGTGTTCTCCACGTTGCTCAAGCTGAGATCGGACTTGACCGCGTTATAGGAGCGGCCTTCCACACCCGTAAGCGTGAATTTGAGGTAATTGTTGTTGTTGGGACTCCCGTCGATCACGACATAGTTGGTGTCGGCGATCCCGGCCACGATTCCCAAGGTGGTCCGCTGCGCCGCCGCGTCGGCATCGTCCAAGATGGCTTCTCCGGCCGCCGTGATGGTCACCGCCGAAGTATTCCCGCCCGAAATCTTCACCAACCCCGCGTAGCCCGAGACGTCCGTTTCCAGGCCGCCCCGTTCGTGGTCGATGGGCGTACCCTCCCAAGTGCCCGTGGAAATCGTGCCCAGGGTGGTTATGTTGATCGTTCCGGCCCAGGTTGAAAGGGCCGTGTTCTCGACGCTGTTGAGACTCAGATCGGTCTTGACTTCCGCGTACGAGCGGCCCTCCAGACCGGCGGCCGTGAACTTGGCGTAGTCGTTGTCGGCCACGCCCGCCCCATCCACCACGACCACGTTGGTATCCGCAATCCCGATTAGAGCCTCCGACGTGCTTCCGCCGCTAATCTCCACCAAGCCCTCGTAGCCCGAGATATCCGCCCCCAACCCGCCCCGCTCAAGATCGATGGCCGTGGCCTCCCAAACGCCCGTGGCGACCGTGCCCAGGGAAACGATGTCCGTGGCCAGTTTTTCCTTGGCAATTACCGTTGCCGACCAAGTGCCCGTAGTGACCGTACCCAAGGTAATCAGGTTCGTCGTTCCGGCCCAAGTAGAAAGGGCCGTATTCTCGACACTGTCCAAACTCAAGTCCGTCTTGACTTCCGCGTAGGACCGGCCTTCCACGCCCGTGGCCGTGAACTTGGCGTAATCGTCGTCGGCTACCCCCGCTACACTGACGAGAACCGCGTTGCCGTTTCCAATTCCGATCCCAACCGCCGAGGTATCCCCGCCGCTGATCTTGACCAAACCATCGTAGGCGGAGACGTCCGTTTTCAACCCGCCCCGCTCGTGGTCGATGGCAGTGCCCTGCCAGGTACCGGCGGAGATCGTACCCGCGACCGTGATTTCCTTCCATTCCCGGTATCCGTCGCCGTCCGTCCCGTAGACTTTATCGGCCCCGGGGGCTTCCACGTCGCCGGCCAGCCCCACCTCTCCGGCAACCTCGACCACGGAGTAATTCTCGAACGACAAACCCAGATAAGCCGGGGCCACCGCCGTCCCCTGCCACGTTCCGGTAGCAATCGTCCCCAAGGTAACGATGGCTTCCGAACCCTCGAACGCGCTGGTGAGGTAATCGCCCTGGATGGTGCCGATGTCCCCGGCGTTGGCCGCGATGTCCGCGGCGTTCGTACCGATGTCCGCGGCGTTCGTACCGATGCCCGCGGCGTTCGTACCGATGTCCGCGGCGTTCGCAAGGATGGCCGTTATTGCCTGGTTCAACTGGTCCACGGCGTTGTTGAAGAGCCGAATCTGCAGGTTGATGGTCTGCAAGGCCCGCCGCAAGTTGGCCTCCACCCGAGGATTGGTCGGTACGGGCAAGAGCTTCGTGAGTTCCACCAGATCGGGCCAGGGTCGGGATTCCATCAGCGTTTCCTCCCCGCCGGGCAGACCGTCATAAAGACGGATTCCATGGCCCAGGCGTCGACGGCCTCCAGTTTCAACTTGGCCGCCCGGCCCCGCGTCCGCGGCGATGCGGCACGGTTGTAACTCCCCGCCCAGGTGCCCGTATAGTCGGCAACCGCATCGTCGCAGACCGCTTCGCCCGTCTCGCCCGTCATCATCGACCAGGTAACGTCGGCCGAGTCTTCGTCCAAAACCGCTCCCACTTCGGTTACGATCCCCTCTTCGCCCGGCGGGGCCAGCCGCAAGGGACCCAAGATCACGTAGCTTGCAATCTCCGTGCCGTCGTCGTCGACCTCGGCCGAGTCGTAGCGGCGAACGTAGCCGTCGTAGCAGCCCTGCAAGACGTATTCCGGATCTCCCTGGCTGGCGGCGTAGGGAACCAGACAGGTAGGCTGCTGCGCATCGGGCAAAGAAACCGGAAAGACGCCCTTGGTCTGCCAGTCCAAAAAGTAGTGTTCGCCGGAATCGCCGTCCGTGGGCGTGATGAAGAGGTGTACGCCGCGATGGCGGCCGTCGTAACTCATCGAAACGGTATTCGCGGTGGGGTCCACGTCGAGCAACGATTGAGGCAAGAGCAACGGCGACCAGGCTTGTGGTTCGCTGGTGGCGCCGGGGGCAATCACAAACAATCCCTGGCGGGAGAGAAAGACCACCGCCGCGTTGGGGAGTTTGGCCCAGGCGTTGGCTCCCACGATGCCGATCTCCAGACTCACCGTATCGATCTGGCCGCCGGCCGCCGGGTCGCCCCGCATCATGAAGATCGAGCGTTCGCAACCGAAGATGAGAAAGTCGTCGCTGTGCGGGATCAGGGCCGTGATCGGTTCGCCCACGTAGCCCGCCGCGTCCGTGATGGTGGCCGCCATGGGCCGGCGGGGATCTTCCGGCGTGTAGCCGTAATCCCAGTCGGTGGCGTCTCCCGAACGGCTCATGTACCAGACGTTGGCTTGGGCGGCCACGATCCGGTCCCGATAGGTGCAGATCAAGGGACAATTCAAGGGCGGGATGCCGTAGGCCGCCGTAATCGAAGTCACCGAATCGTCGGCCGGATCGTAGATCTTGATCTTGCGGCCGATCTCGTAGATCACGTCGCCGGCCTTGTTGGTCAGGGTGGCGTCGAGGGTGATGTAGTCGACGCCCACGGCGGTGATCTCGTAAACGTCGTCTTCATCCGTTTGGGGTGGGTCCGTACCCACGATCAGGACCGCGTCCAGATCCATGTCGATGTCCAGGGCCGTCCAATCGGAAACGGCGGTCGCCGAGAGCCGGTTGGTCTCCGCGATCGTGCCGTCGCTGCCGTAGATTCGCACGGGACGGTAATCGCCCAGATAGACCTTCTGGTGGTGGGCCGTAACCTGCAAGACGGGCGCCGAGGTATTAAGGATCTTCTCGTCCTTGGGAAGGATCGAGACGTCGTCGAAGTAGCATACGCCGGAAAAGGTCTTGCTGGCGTGGAAAAAGAACCTCACGTCCGTTTGCCCCTCGGCAATCGTAAAATCGAAGGCTACCCGAACGTAAGTAGTACCGGCAATTCCCGTTCCCGTCAGAGCCAGAATCGTAGTGTCGTCCTCGCCGGTAGAATTCTTGATCGAGATCCGGCCGGCGGAGGTGCCGTCGCCTCGTGCCCAAAAGGACAAGACGTAATCCCCGGGCGCGGGCGGATAGAAGTGGCGGGAGATCGCGTTATTCAAACTCTCGCCTTCATCTTGAGTGATCTTGACGGCCAGGGAACCGCCGTGGACCAGAGTAGACTCCTCCTCCACCGCTCCGGTGCC
>CAZTKW010000004.1:0-9680 GCA_964614315.1 uncultured Pirellulales bacterium | reverse complement strand
CGTTCTGACTGCAAAACCAACCGTTGGTACCGCCTTCGAAACCATCCTCGAAATCTCCCAGGGAAACCAGTTCGTTGGAAACCAAAGTTCCCGAACTGGAGTAGTAGACCCGGCCCGCCGCCAGGGCCAGCAAGACGTTGGAAATCGTAGCGTCCGCGGCCACCACGCCCACCGAGGTCAAACATTGCAAGGGGGCCCCGAAACCCACCTCTTCCGCAAATGCCTTTTTGGTACCCGGTCGAGAGCCGCCCCGTTCGCGGCCTTCCAAGGGATCCGCCGGCCAGACGTTGAAACAGTCGTAGGTGGTGTAGGGTTGCTGTTGCTGATAGCCAAAACGGCGGGCCAGGCCGCCGGTCGGAAAGTGTAGTTCGGAAGTCTTGGGTCTACGGACCATGGACGATCAACTGCTCCAAGTCGTGGGGCCATTGCCCGCCCAGGGACTCGACGAAGGTCCGGGCCTCGCCGTTCGACAAACAGACCTCGACGTTCTTTTGGGCCGTAATCACTTCGTGGCGACGATCCACCTCCGAGTAATGGAAGACCTTGACCCCGTCGTGGCACAAGAGGTGATAGGTGCGGTCGACCGCACAGGCGGGCAACTCCTTTACCTTGAAAGTCGACGTCATGCCTGGCCTCCGTCCGTAATCGTCCACGAGTGATCGTTTACCAGGGCCGTCCGAGCGGTAGCCGCGGCCCCGGCGCTGTACTTCGAGTTGCCGCCGTGAAAGGCCACGTTGTCCTGCACGGCCTGGGCCTCCCAACCGATCAAGAGGGCGTCGTAGTTCGCCGTGGAGAGGGTTGCCGAAAGGAACATATTGGTGGCGTCGGTAAGGGCGGTCACGTCCCAGCCGCCGATGTCCTGGTCGAAGGCCACGGCCCAATTAAACATGTACCGCATGTTCGTCACGCCGGAGACGTCCCAAGCGCCGATGTCCTGATTGAAAGCCGTGGCCCCACTGAACATGTTGTACATGCTCTCCACGCCGGAAACGTCCCAAGCGCCGATGTCCTGATTGAAAGCCGTGGCCCCATAGAACATGTTGTACATGCTCTCCACGCCGGAAACGTCCCAATCGCCGATGGCCTGATTAAAAAGAGCGCAATTCCTGAACATGCCGTAGGTGCTCGTCACCGTGGAGACGTCCAGGGTATCCGTGGCCGTGCAATCCATGTTGGCGCAGCCCGAAAACTTGCCCGCATGGCTGCCCACCAGCAAAGGTCCCCAGCGAGCCACGTTGACCAGTTTCAAACAGTCGCCACCACCGGCGAACTCCCATCTCTCAACAGTCCCGGTAACGATCACGTTGTAGCTGCCGGCGGCGGGGTAGGTGTGGGTCTTGGCGGCATCGTCCCAGGCGGTGATATAGGCCGTAGTGCCGTCGCCCCAAGAGACCCAAAAGTCATAGCTTCCCCCATCCACCAGGGGAAGCGTGATCTGATCGTCGTTGGAAGTCCCCGCGTTGTCCGTCTTCCAGCGCGAGAGCATGGCGTTGCGGCCGTCCAGGCGGGGCCCCATGCCGAGACTCACGCCGACCCGCTTCAAAGGCGCGGCCAATTGCACGCAAATATCCATCTCAACCTTCCTGGTAGCCGCCGGCGGCGGTAAGGGCGGTATCGCAGATACCGTAAATCGCCTGCCGCGCCATCCAACCCGTCAGGGTCACCGTGTCGCCCACGCTGTAGAGTTTCACCCCTTTGGCAAAGACGGCCGCCTCGCCCACCGCCAAGGCGGTCACGTCGCCGGAGTGGAGTTGCAGGATGAGAATGTCGCGGTTGTTGCTGGCCGCCACGATAACCGACGAGGCGGCGGTGGCCGCCCAAGTTCCGGCAACCATGAGAAGACTCCTTTCGCAAATCGTTAGTCTGCCATTTGAGGATTCCAGAGGGGCCGCAATTCCTCGTCTTCTTTCTGCGAACCCCAGACCGCGTCGTTGGGAAACGCCACCATTCCCAAGTGCCGCAAGGAGACGGCGCGGGTAGCCACGCTTGGGATACCCAACTCGTGCAGGCGGCGGGAGAAGAACCAATCTTCCGACTCCACCTGATTGACCCATTTGCCCTCGTGGCAGACGACGCGATCGTTGATGGTGAAGAAGAGACGGGCTTCGTCATCCTCGCCCAAGGTGAAGAAGGCGGGATTCCGCAGGTCGGCGACCCAGCAGCCCGAGTTCAACAACAAGACCTTTTCGGGGTGGCCGATGGACTCGGCGCTGAAGGTCTCTGGAAACTCCAGGACCTCGGCCATCGAGAAACGTCTTAGCGGAGACCAGCACACACCCGGTTCGCCCAGCCCCGTGGAGGTAAGGCCGCGGGGGTCCTTGATGGGCGAAACCGCCGAACAAAACGAGGCCTTTGCTTTCTCCATCTCCTCGATCAAGAGATCGATCCAACCGTCGCAGGGGGCAATATCGGAGTGCAGGAACGCCAGGTGGGTGATTTCCCCCGCCTGGGCCCGATTCAAGGCATCGCACCAGATATTATTGAAGGCCCGCCCCAAGAGACTGGAATCCGCGGTTCGGATACCAACCTGGTGCTTCCAGGTGGCCCGAAAGAGACCCTGGGCGGCGCCGTAGACGAGCCGCTGCCCCTGGGTGGGAATCCCCAACATCACCTTATGGCAAGCCGCATCCTCCGCCGGCTGGGCTTGCGCCGCCCGGCCCTCGAAGACCGCCAGGCTTCCGACGAGCTTGGGTTTGATGCCCAGGGGACCAAAAGACTCGTTGACCGCGGCCACGACCCCCGGCTGGCCCTCGTCGTAATCGTGAAAGACCAGCGTAGCCGAGGGCGACAGACCGGCCTCCTGAAGCAAACGAATCCCGCGGGCGGTGGCCTCGTAGGAATGATCGGCGTCGTAGAAGACGAGTTCGATCTTGGAGAGGTTCATTTGCGGCAAGACGTCCTCCTGCAATCCCTGCAAGACTACAATCTTTCCATTGTTACCCGCCCGGTCGAAATTGCCGAGAGCTTCGTCCCGAACGCGCGAGTGAGCCGATTCGCAGGAATAGCCCGCGAAGTTGTCGATACAGAAGACCTTGCGGGCGCTTTCGGCCATGGCCAGGGCGGACCGGCCGCAAAACGTACCCACCTCCAAGACGGTCTTGTCCTTGGCCAAGCGGGCCAGTTCCTCGGCCTCCGTTTCCGAAAGCCAACCTCTCACGTTCCGCCAACCGAAACTATAGGGGCTGATGGCTTGCAAGATTTCTTTCTCCTTAGGTGATGTCTCCGAGGAAGGTAACCCAACGGGTGGCGTTGTCCGCCACAAAGAGGGCCGAACTATAGGCGGTAGCGGGACCCAAGGTAACGGCGGCGTTCGCCGCCGCGTTGTCGATCGACTCGCCGCTGGCGGGAAAGACCGGCAAGCTCTTGCCCACGGTGGCGCTGACTACCGCAACCAGTTGCCCCGCCAGGGGAGGCAAGTCCACGCACTTGGTGTTGTCGGCAGCGCTGACGATATTGAACCCATTCGAGAGATCGCCGCCTTCGCCCTGGGTACTGCCGGCCGCAACCACGGCACTACGCGCCAATTTCAGAGTGGTCGTGGTGAGGGTCGAAATCGTCCCCTCCGCGGCGAGTATTCCCGCGGCTCTCATGTTGGTCAGCATCAGGTTGGTGCCTTCCTGGCCCGCCACTCGCCAAAAGTAACTACCGCCCACCCTGATCGACTCGAACGAGACCCAATCGCCGGCGTTCTGCAAGTTGATGTCGGTATCGAGGGCCTGGTTGTAGCCGCCGGTCACGGTCAAGGTGACCAGCCCCACGTAGACGTCGAGGGCGATTATGCATTGCTGCCCCACCTCGGTGGGTTGGGCCAAAATACGGGTTTCGGCCCCGGCGGAGACCACAGCCACGTAAGCGTGCCAATGGTCGACGACGATCGTACCCCCGTCGCCGGGGTCCGGAATCAGGAATTTTGCCTGAAACATCTTCTTCAAGATGTTGTGAATGCTCATGGTTGGGATCCTTTTGGAAGGAGGGTCGCAAAGCGGGAAAACCAAATCAGTCGTAGGCCACGCCCGCGAAAGTCACGGAATTGACCCGCCCGGAACCCATCGGGGATCCGGGAGAATCGCCGTTGTAGCCGAGGTATGCCGGGGCCAGAGCCCGGTCGTGAGAGACGCTGGCGGCAAGGCGTTGAAGCCAGTATTCCTCTTGCTCGCCGGCGGCGTCTCCGTAGCGCCGCTCGGCGACGGCCAGACAACTGGCCAACAAGGTCTCGGAGTGGATGGCGCCGCCCAGGTGATAGGTATGGGAGGCGTCCACGGTCTCGGGGGTAACCTGATATTGAAACCCGATCGTGTAGGCCGCGTCGGGCGTCGGTGCCAAGGCCAGGTTCCAGCGCTGAGGTTGCCTGCCTTCCGAGGCCCGAGGAACGACGGCGGCCGTGCGAGGCGCTCCATCGGCGGTGTTCTTCTGCCGCAAACCGAGGATCCGTCCTATGCTGGTATCCAAGATCGGGTGCCACTTATTGTCGTCGACGGAGTAGTAGAGCCGTCCCTGAACCAGGCTGCCGAAATCCTCCGGCAAGGCGTAATCGCCCTGGCCGCTACGGGTGCGAATCGATCCCAAGGGCTGCAAAAACGTCCAACGGTGGGCAACCCTCTCTTTGGGCAAGGGCGGCGGCCAATAAAACTGCTGGGCCCCCGACTTGACGATCTCTTCCAGGCGGGCCGTTTCGGTAGTGTCCCAGCCGCTTCGCTTCAGGCCCAAGTGATCTCCGATCGAAATCATCAATTCCGCTCTGGTCATTTGAAAGGACATGGTCAATCCTCGATCACCAGGTATTCGAGCTGGCAGGCCGCCGTATCGGCGATGGCGTAAGGGGCGTCCATGGCCAAACGGAAAAGAGCAAACTCGCCCGCCTTGATCTTGATGAGGTCGGCTATCCCGGAGCCGGGCCGAATCTCCACGAAATTCGTGTCGTCCCGATTGACCAGCAACACGTAACCGGCGGTCCCCACGTCGCCCATCAAAAGGGCCTCTTCGTCGGTACCGATCTCTTGGGTACCCTTTTTATAGGCGCTTCCGGAAACGGTAATTTGCAAGAGACCGGCGTCCAAAGACGCGGACTCGCCGTCCTTGGAAAACTTCAAGGCGGCTGCAATTTCCAATTCGTCGGCCATGGAATTCACCTCGCAAAGGAATATCGAAGCCCCGGGAGTCCCAGCGGCCCCCGGGGCGGAAAATCGCGGCGGTCAACGCAGTTGATAGCACCTCCACCAGTCCATCTGGGCCTTGGACTCCGCCGCGGCGCCGACCTTAACGGCCCAAGTGGGGGCCATGGGCTCGGCGTCGGGGAAGGTAGCGGCGGCAATTTGAGTCGCCGTGCCGAAGGTGGCCTGTTTTACGTTGTCCACGTAGATCTGGATCTTCTGGCCGTCCAATGCCTTAGGAACGTATCTGAAACCCAACTTGACGAAGGTGTCGGCCACCGGAACGTGGACGCCCGCGATCAAGACGGTCTGAGCGCCCCCCTCGGCCTGGTAGACGAAGTCCACGGCGTCGCCGTTGGCCTGGTCCACGTGGAAGCCGAGGTAACTGAAGGCCCCCAGGTTGGCGTCGTTGGCCGTCAAGCAAAGGGTCTTGTTGACGGGTACGCCGTCGCCGTGATCCCAGGCCAGACCCACGAAGAGGGCACAGGCATTGTCGGCGATGGAGGCCTTTTTGACCCGCGCCTCGAACCAGAGTTCCCTGGCGTCCGCGGCCGTGTCGGAGACCACGAAGGCCGGCGAGTTCAAGGTCAAGACCGATTCGTCGTTGTCGGCGTCGTTGCCGGCCACTTCGGCCACGCCGCCCGCCACGCCGGCCTGGCCCTTGATGGTCACGCCCGTAGTACCGTAGGCCACGTAGCGGCCCATGGCGTCTCCGGCCCCCGCCGAAAGGTCGGGACAGGCCACGAAATCGTCGAAGAATCCGTAGCCCTTGCCGGGATCTTCGAGGATTCCCAAGATCGGGCAATCGTACCAGAGGTCGTAAGAGGGGCCGTCGGTGTTCTGGCCCCTGTACTGAACGTTGTTCATGGTATTCCCTCAAATAGGGTTTTCGATTTTTGTTTCCGCAAAACTGCGGCTCAGACTCAGGCCTTGTAGAGCACGGTGTTCCGCCTGCGGTCGACGCAAACGAAGTTATAGGTCAGGTCCACGAAGACCACGCCCACATTGTGTTTGATCCCGGTCAGCATCTTGGGCGCCGATTCCCGCAGGAAATCCCCCGCCAAGACCACCGGATAGAAGGTGCTGTGGTCGATCATATAGAAGGGATTGGTCGCCGCCGGGGTGGAATCGATCTGCGGAACCCAAATGATGGGGTGCTTGCGAAAGACGATCGTACCGTCCATCGAAGCGATGTCCCGGCCCAGGTTTTCGTTCTGGCTTTCGCCCACGTCTTCCAGCGCCGAAACCGTCGCTTCGTCGGTGTAGCAGCGATAACGATCGCCCAGGACTCCCCGGAAGTCTTGAATCGTGACCGGGGACTTCCAGTGGGTCTGGCGGTGGCACGAACGAAGCTCGCGGATGAAGTCCGGCTTGGTGATGGCCGAATAGGTACCGGCGCGGTTCTTCCATTTGGGCGTGGTGGTGGGATTGATCCCGCCCACCGTGGTGTGCCCGCTGGGAGCGGCGCCCGTAAAACCGCTGACGGCGTTGGTCACCACCCAGTAGGGAAGTCCGTAGGGCAAAAGGGTATCGTCCACGTCCGGACAGGAGAAAGCCTTGCCCTCGAGTTCCTCGACTATATCGATCATGGCCCCGGCCCGGCGGGGCTTGATGACCTTAAAGACCAGGGCCTTGCCGCGGTTCATCAACAACTCGCGGCGCTCCCAAGCCCAGTGCGTCTCGGCGTGCCGCCAGGGGATTTGGACCTTATCCATCAGGTCGGCGATATCCACGTCGTCTTGAGCGGCTAGTCCCACGTGCCTGGCGGCCCCGGCCAATTTGGTCATCATGGCCCTTTGAATTCCGATGCCGTGGTCCTCGACGACTTTATCCTTGCGGAGCCAGCGAGGCATGACCTCGTAATTTTGAAGTTCCTGGGCGATCTGCTGAAACCTGGGAGGCCCCAGGTTGTACATGGTGCCTGCCACCAGATCCAGGATGTCGGTGTCTGCAAGATTTAGCATAGTGTTTACGTCCTATTCAAGGAAGAAGCGGCAAGAGCTAAAGCCCCTTCTTCTTGTAAAAGTTTTCTGAAAAGCGGGCCGCCGCCTCGTCCGGCGAGGGCGGCTTGCCCTGGCGGTGGGTAGGCTTGGCCACGAACTGGCCCTGGGCGTTGCGAACCTGTTTGGCAACCTGCTTGCGGGCCACTTCCTGGACCCTGTCGCCCAAGGCCAGACGGGCGGCCTGTTCCGCCAGGACCTTGCGGGCGGGAACCGGATTGCCCGTCCGCTCGTAACCGGCGCGGAGCACGCCAACGGCGTCCACCAGTCGAGAACGAAAGGCGAACTCGTCGCTCTGGGGAGAGAGGTCTTGGATGTTGCCCCGGCCCACGTACTCCGCGTACTCTTCGGGCATGGCGGCAAAGAACTCGTCAAACCAGGCCGTCTCCTCGCCGGCCCGGCGAGTTTCGGAAGCCTCCGCCATTTGGGCCACTTCGGCCCGCAAGGCCTTGAGTTCCGCCGCCTGAGTTCCCAAGACCCGATTGGCCGCCGTAAAATCGGCAAGGAGTTCCTCGCCGTAATCCTCGGCCTTGGTCCGCAACTCCAGGGGTCCGGGCGTTTCCTCCAGACTGGACGCGGGCGAAGCTTCCGCTGGGACCGCGGGACTTGTCTCCTGGCCCGCAACCATGGTTCGCTTCACGATCAGGTCCAGGACCTCGTCCAATTGGCCTCCGTTGTCGAAGGCTCGGGCCTGGTCTTCGCTCAAACCACACTCGGCCCAGTCGGTACGGCTCAACGGCTTTTCGGCCGCGGGTGCCTTCTGGTCCGCTTCGTCTTCGACGGATTTCTCGCCTTCGACGGCTTTTTCGGCTTCGGGAACGGGAGCGTCGGTTTCCGACGGATCGGCATCGTCGGAACCGGAATAGAATTCTCCTTGAAAGGGAATTTCCGAGGGTCCCGCCACGCTCTGGGGATCGTAACCCGCCTCTTCCATTTGCGTGGCGGGATCGTACTCCATCTTGGGAGTGGACTCGACTGCCGGCGCGGTATCGGTACTCATCTCGAAAATCTCCTTGCTCTGTAAAAGCGACCGGACGGCCTTTTGCTCGGCGCCTCGATGATCGGTCGAGACTTGCCCGGTCGGATTGACTGCTTAAGTTCTCTCGTGGGGTTGGGGATCGTTATAGCCGGCGTTGCGATCGTACAAACCGACCGCCTCGCAATATCTCTTGCGGTGGGCGGGGGACCTGAAGACCGCCTGGCCTTGAGCGTTGAATTCCGTAAAGACGCCGATCTGCTCGCTGTGCCGCATGGCCTCTTGAACCTGGGATTCGCCCACACCGGCCGCATCGCTGGCCATGGGCCAATTGCCGGGCTGGAAACCACCCGGGCCTTCCGCGCTCAGATTTCGCACGGCCGGGGTGCCGTCTTCAAGTTGGATGCTCTGGGGATGATCGTGGATGGGAAAGAGCCTTTCCACGGTCCGGCCGTCGTCGCTGCTGTAGCAATAGATGGGCATTATCCCGCGCTCCTGACCGCGGCGGCGGCTTCGTCCAATTGGGGCATATTGCCCAACAAGGCCTGGGCCAGGGCCCCTTCCTGTCCCTCCCGGCCGGCCCCGGGAATGCTCTGCCGGGTATAGTTGCGGGTAGTTTCCACCGGCATCCGTCCGGCCGCCGGCGATTGCGGGGCAGGATACGAAGGCTGGGCCAGGAAGAGTTGGGCCAGTTCGGGGAGGTCGAGCTTGTCGGCCGCCATCTTGAGAATGGCTTCCAGGTTGGCGGCCACCAACTCGGGGGCCACGGGCAAGACGATCTCCCGAACGATTCGCAAGGCCGCCTCGAATTGCGATTGGGGCGTGCGAAAGACCATCGAATAGGGTTCGATGGCGATCTGGAAGAGAGAAGGGTCGCCGCGGCGGTTTTGCGGGGAGTAGTCGAAAGGCACTTCAAGCTTGGTGCCCGCGACGGGCTTGGCGAGATTCAAGGAGACCAGCGGGTCTTGGTAGAGGTAGTAGGCCAGACTCGTCAAGATCCGGTCCACGAAACGATTGAGCCTTTCCCGCATGTAGACGATGCGGGCACCGGCGTTCTCGCCCAAAAGTCTCTCTTGACCGACGGTATCCGTCTGGGGACTCAAGCCGCCCAGCGTATCCAAGTTGCCGAAATGGCGATTGATGATTTGCTGAAGCTCCAGGAAAAGGGCCAGGTTGACCTGCGAGGGGCCGCCCGTGGAAACCTCTTGCGGCACTTCGCCGTCGACCCGGACGGAGCAGCCGTCGGGGGCCTCGTTGACGCGCTCGATATCCTCTTGGTTGCCGCCCCGAAAGGGCAAGATCGTCTTCTGCCGCAAGGCCTGGCGTCCCAACTTGAGGTAGATCTGGTTGGCCAGGTCGTGAAGGTCCTTCCAGACGGCGACCGGAGGCAGGGGCATGATGTTGGAGGGCACGGGATTGAAACCCAAGTGCAGAAAGGGCCCGCCGGCCGGGCCCTGCCACTCCAAGACCCGCAAGGGCGGGCTGTTTTCGTCGTCGGCCGAGAGGGTCGCCAGGAGGCCTTCCCGCGGAAACCAAATCTCCCAGAGTTCTACT
>CAZTKW010000003.1:13216-23304 GCA_964614315.1 uncultured Pirellulales bacterium | reverse complement strand
CGTTTCCGGACGACCAATAATACCCTGGTCAGGCCGATTATTAATCCACGTATTTATACCGTAACTCCCGTAATCTCCACCACTTATCAACCCCCACGGCTCAAAAGTAGAGCCGCTGTTTTTTCGTTCATCGGGTTTCTTCGCCGCCTCCGGACAGCATGTTATACCCCCTTTCGGCTCTACATATTTTCGAAGCGAATCCCTCCAGTTTTGCCCTACCGTGTGGCTGCCCATAAAAGAGCCATCATTATCACCGGTGTACATCGAAAAGAAAGAACCCCATTGTTTCAGGTTTGCCTGGCAGATAGTGGCCTTTGCCTGCCTCCTAACCCTCGAAAGCGCAGGCATCAATATCGACATCAATAGTGCTATTATGGCTATTACAACCAAAAGCTCGATTAGCGTAAATCCCCTCAAAACCCTTCTTTTTCGACAGCCGCCACGATTTGAAACTTTTATCTCTAATGTGGGAGGCTCTCTCCTTTTGTCCATAAAAAACCCTTCTTAAATAGCGTTTCTTTTTTCTCTCGGCATCTCCATGCCCATTTATAAAATGCTAAAACTGTTCTCCAATCCTGTGGCCTTTTTCAGTTATTCTCTTATAAAATCGTAATCTCTGAATCTTTCCATCCAGCCGGTCCCATTAGACCAGTCCGGCTCGTTTTCGCGTGCTCTGCCGACGTCATAATTTCGACACCACTTCAGCAGCCACAACTCCTTAAGCCCAACAGTTCTGACGGTGTAATCCATAAAAAGGCCGTTTATTACTTCTCCGTGACGAGGGATACAGAAAACACCCATCAAACCGCCTGTTCCACTTATTCCGGTTCCCGGAGACCATCGCGCACCTTCGTATTCCGGAGGCTCGTTTGTCCACCAGGGGTAGCCCGCCACCCACTGTGCATCCAGAAGAAGCGGCACATCGGCGGCTCCTTTTACGTCGTCCCGTCTCCAGTAATCCGGATCATCACTTGGGAAGTTGGGAATACACGAATTTATACCGTAACTGCCGGGATAGCCTCCCTTTACCCACGCCTCAAATACCGCGCCTCCGTATATACCCCGATTGACGGGCTTTGTGGCCATCGGACACATCAGAATCTTCTCAAGGGAGGTATAATAAGGCCGCAACGCAGACCACCAACCTAAACTTTGAAAAAAACTGCCGTCGTTATCACCTGTGTACATTGAGGCCATTGTCCCCCATTGTTTCAGATTCGACTGACAAATAGCCGCTTTTGCCTGTTTCCTCACTCTTGCAAGCGCCGGCATCAATATCGACATCAACAGCGCTATAATAGCGATTACAACCAAAAGCTCGATTAGCGTAAATCCCCCTGGAAATCCTGTCCGTTGGCGTTTTGCTTGATTATAATCATTTATTCCCAGCCGAACAAAGGCTCTTCGCTTATACACAACAATCCTCCTTTTCAATAACATTTCAGGTCTTATCGACAATAAGTGCAAACCAGCTTTCTAACTTAATCGCCAATCTCACGGAATCACACCTTCTTTTATTGCCAGCAATTCTTTCATCACCTCGGCAAGTGAACCGCTGTAACTTTGCAGGCCGAAGGCGTCGTGCAGCTTTTTATAAAGCGTGTAAAGACGTTGATAGACTTTATGGTTTTGGCTGATTGGCTTATAAATAACCTCTTTCACCCCGCACATAGCTTCCTGAGCTTCTGCGAAATTATCGTATCCGCCGCCAGCCACCGCAGCAGCTATGGCCGCTCCTAATGCGCAGCTCTTTGCAGAACGAGAAATCTTCATCTCTCTGCCGGTCACATCAGCATAAATCTGCATCAGTAGAGAATTCTTTTCAGCAATACCGCCGCAATTTATGACCTCCGAGACTTTAGCTCCGTACTTTTCGAACCTGTTAATAATCGTAAGAGCGCCAAAGGCCGTTGCCTCAATCAATGCCCGGTATATCTCTTCCGGCCTTGTATGCAGGGTCTGGCCTGCAAGCAATCCTGTAAGTCTCTGGTCGGCCAAAATATTTCTGTTACCATTATTCCAGTCCAAAGCCAGAAGGCCGGACTGTCCCGTCTTTAGCAAAGAAGCTTTTTGGGTTAACGCCTCGTGCGAGCCGGCTTTTTCTCCGCCGGGCTGAACATAGTTTACAAACCAGTTAAAAAGGTCGCCCACCGCGGATTGGCCCGCTTCCAAACCAAAGAAACCCGGCAAAATCGAACCATCAACTATTCCACAGATCCCCGGTATATCCTGTATTGATTTTGCTACCAGCATATCACAAGTGCTTGTTCCAATGATTTTTATAAGCCTGCCCGGTGCAATGCCTGAACCGACAGCGCCTGAATGAGCGTCGATTATTCCAACTGCCACAACAATACCGGATGGTAATCCGAGTTTGTCGGCCCACTGCTCTGTGAGACGGCCCGCTACTGCATCAGCAGTATAGGTTTTTTCGTAGAGCCGGTCGCGAAGCTCACCAAGGGCAGGGTCAAGTTCTGTGAGAAACTCTTTGGCCGGCAAGCCTCCCCACCGGCGGTTGAACATGGCTTTGTGACCGGCTGCACATCGGCTGCGCTTTATTAAATCGGGTTTTGTCGTACCGGTCAAAACCGCTGGTATATAATCACAGCATTCCAGCCAGCTATAGGCAGCTTCAAAAACCTCGGGGTCTGCTCGCAGGCAATGAAAGATTTTACTGAAAAACCATTCCGATGAATACGTTCCGCCGCACTTAGCCAGATATTCGGGGTGCTTTTTTGCCGCAAGCTCGGTAATCTCCGCCGCTTCAGCATGGGATGTATGGTCCTTCCAAAGCCAGACGCAGGCATTTGGATTGTCCCTGAATTTCTCCAGCATACAAAGAGGAGTGCCATTTTTGTCGACCGGCAGCGGTGTCGAGCCGGTGGTATCAACTCCGATGCCGATGATATCATCTGTCTTGAAATCTTTGTCCGCTTTGTGTGCCTTGGTGACCGCCCCTTTTACTGTAATTTCAATTCCTTTTATGTAGTCGGCGGGGTTTTGCCTGGCAAGATTGTGGTTGTTGCTATCAAGTATTATTCCTTTGTCGCCTTTTTCATATTCATATACGGCTGTGGCAATCTCGGTCCCGTCGGTAATATCCACGATTACACATCGCAGCGAATTCGTTCCGTAATCAAGGCCTATTGTATAAGCCATAGACTAAAGCCTTTAATAAATCTCACTTTTTCAATTGTTTATAAATGTCTTCACCGCCGTTTAATAAGTGTACCAGCGGCTGAGGTCTGTCTACGCCTTCGATAAATTTTGGTCGAGCGGCCCACGGTGTAACACTCAATACGCCAGTCAAATCCATCCAGTACTGCAGGCGGGCAACCGGCAAGTTCCAGGTCATATGAAGGTGGTTGGCAGGGGGGTACTGCTTGTACTCGACCATACTGGCATATTTCGGCACGACAAAAGTATGAGGCCAGGTAACGTCGGAAAGATTGCAAATCGCATCTGCCAGCTCACCCGGCAGATGTGTTGTATGTGCCTGGTCCCATATCAGGCTGAACATTCCTGTAAGAGAGCTGTAGGCCATTCTCCCGGCTATGCCCTCGATGCCGCCGGGTGTCCGGAATGTTACCGAATTCCCACCGCCCGGGAAATATTCCTCATTGGCTAAAGGCATACTGATGCCACTGGTAATTGTCTTTATAGACGCCCCGGGCTCGGCTGCCCAGTCAAAGGCGGCGCTTCCGGAATTGTTACCGTCAACGAGACCTTTTGTGAACCAGTCAGCGTTTTTATCCATTTTTTTGGCGCCGATTTTTTCAGCCAGCTCTTTGATTTCCCAGCCTTCCCAAACTTTCCTGAAATCCATAAACAATGGTGGATTGCCACCGCTAAGATAAGTCAGAAACAGCATAGTCAAAAGTCCCTGCACATCGGCTTCGGTAGCGTAAGGCAGCGGCGCCTTTCGGCCGTTATGGTCGAAGGTGCTGTTGAATAAAGATTCCATAGTGTCGGCTACGGGTAACGGGATGCCGCGCTTGTCGCTGCCCCATTCGAGCTGGCTCATAAAACCGCCGCCAACCGCTTTTAACTGTACCATCAGGTCGCGAATTATCAGGTACATCGCCAGGCTCATATCGAATCGTTGGCTGTCAGCGTCGTTACGAAGTTCGAGCCTTTTGCCAATATGCCTGTTAATCCAGCCCCGCAGTGCCTTAAGCTCTTTTTCATCATAGGCTTTTTTATTCAGCATATCAGCCAAAAGCTTCATATCCAGCCGCGTTATTTCCAGACCGAAAGTATTCCTCGTTGCCGGTATATGTGCCAGGGCAGTTTCCATTCCCATTGAGTCGTGGCCGAAAATAACAACTCTGCGACCCCGCATCCCAACGGTGGTAACAGCCCCATAGCACCAGTCAATCAGTGCATCTATCGTTGGTTTGCTTATCTTCGGGGATATTCCAGTATCGTCCCAGTTGCCGACATTTAGCGTAACGAGTCGGCCGTACTGGCTGATTGCCCCGCTGGTTGCGTGGGCATAGACTACGCCGGGTTTTGGAGCGCTATTGCCGCAGGTTATATTGATGGGCGTATCCGGAGGAAACTGCTGCAATAGCGAGATAGTGGTAAGCTGTGGAAAGGCCCAGGTGTCCGGCACGCATACTATAATATCTACGCCGGCTTTGCGAAACTGCTGGGCGACAACATCAGCCTGCGGCTCGCCATCAACCAGGGTATCGGAATAAACCACAGGTACCGCTGTTTTATCAGGCAAAACTACCGAGCCGCTTATACTATCAGCAACCAGTTTGACGATATTTTGACAGCGGTTTCGACTCAATCGGTCAATGCGGGGGTCACCGGCGGCAAAAACTCCAATAACAGGTATCTTCGGCGAGGCTTTTCTTATGGCCGGTAAACGAATGGCGGATATTTTCTTAGCCATGGCTAATCCTCCATATTTTTTGTTCAACTTATGGTTTCTTGCGCTCAAATATACTACATTTTTTCCAGGTACACAAAGATAAACCAAAAAAACAGGTGCTAAACAGCTTAAAAAGGGTATAATACCAAACCGAGTTGGTTAATAACCGAGGATTGAGTCTGTGACACAGAGACAAAAACGTCTGCTTAAAATGGACCGGATTTGCAAGGCCTTTTCCGGTGTACAGGTGCTCAGTGACGTCAGTTTTGACCTGTACTCCGGCGAGGTTCACGTACTTGCCGGCGAGAACGGCGCGGGAAAAAGCACGCTGATTAAAATTCTCGGAGGTGTTTATGATGATTTCACAGGCCAAATCCATTTAGGCTCCGAGCCTGTTAGGTTCAAGTCTGTCAACGAGGCAGCCGCCAAAGGTATTTCAATTATCCATCAGGAGCTTTCACTTGTAGGCCCGATGAGCGTGGCTGAAAATATCTTTCTCGGCAGAGAAAAAACTCGCCGCCTGTTGCTCGATAAGGCGTTGATGGCAAAACACGCCCGCAGGCATCTGGCGAACCTCGGGCTGGATTTAGATGTTTCCCGGCCGGTCGCTGATTACCCCCTCGGAATTCAACAGATGATAGAGATATGTAAAGGTTCGGGTACTTTTTTTCGACAGGCAAAAAATGTACCTGAACCTCTCCGGATTATCGTAATGGACGAACCTACAAGCGCACTGACCGAGCCGGAGGTAGAAAAGCTGTTCGGTATAATCGAGAAGCTCAAAAACCAGGGTTGCGGCATTATCTATATAACGCACAAGATGGAGGAGATTTACCGGCTCGCAGACAGAATTACCGTTCTGCGGGACGGCAGACATATCGCCACAGCCGCCGCTGCAGGACTTGATAAAGACAAATTAATCCAGTGGATGGTCGGCCGGGAGCTAAATCAGCAGTTCCCGCGACATTTGGCAAAAACCGGCGAGGTAAGGCTTGAAGTCCGCAACTTCTGCATTCACGGCGGCGGCAAAACAGGCCGGCGAAAGGTTGATAATGTCTCTTTTCGTGTGAAAGCTGGTGAGATTTTAGGTATTGCCGGCCTTGCCGGCTCAGGGCGAAGCCAGTTGCTCGGCGGCATCTTCGGCACTTACGGTAAATCAGTCACCGGCCGGATTAAAATTGACGGCAAACAATTTAAGCCTGTCTGCCCGAAAAAGGCCGTCAAAGCCGGAATTGCACTACTGACCAACGACCGCAAGGAAAGCGGCCTGGTGATGGAAATGAATATAGTTCAAAACACGACCCTTGCATCTTTGGGCGGATTTTCACCGGGCTGGTGGTTAAGGCCGAAACGCGAAACCTCTGCCGCCGCAAAACAGGCACAATCACTTCAATTAAAAGCGGCGTCTCTGGACCAGCCGGTCGAGTCGCTTTCAGGAGGAAACCAGCAAAAAGTAGTCATAGCAAAATGGATTCAGACCGACCCTGCAATTTTACTGCTCGATGAACCCACACGAGGCGTCGATGTCGGCGCAAAACACGAAATATACCGGCTTATGAACGCCTGGAGCAAAAGGGGTATAGCAGTAGTGCTGATTACATCGGAGATGCCGGAACTTTTGGCTATGAGCGACAGGATTATAGTTATGCACAGGGGCAGAATAACCGCCGAATTCTCCGGCGACAGTGCTACGCAGGAAAAAATACTGGCTGCGGCTATGGGAGAGAAGGTGCCAGCTTGATTTACGAAAACTCACAATCTAAAACACGCATTGCCCGCTGGCTTTATTCGCCTACGGCACGGGCCCTGGGGGCATTGGCTGTCGTCTTTGTGCTCGGCCTTGCTTTCAACGCCGACGGTGCATTTCTTAACTGGTCGACGCACCGCGATATGTTAAGGGCGGTTTCTGTTTACGGTATCCTGGCCTGCGGGATGACACTGGTTATTATTACCGGCGGTATCGATTTGTCGGTCGGCAGTATTTTGGCTTTGACCGCTGTTTCATTTAGCCTTTTAACCATTCATCGGGGAATCTCGGCGCCGCTGGCTATAGTATTGTGCCTGCTTATCGGTGCCGCCTGCGGGGCGGGTTCGGGACTGCTTATCGCTCGATTCAGCATCCAGCCGTTTATTGCAACGCTGGCGATGATGGTCTTTGCCCGCGGCCTAGGAAAGTTAATCTCCGGCGGCCAGAAAATCTCCACCGCCGTTAAGCTTGCCGACGGCAGCTACAGCTACGTCGAAGCGCCACGGATTTTTACCTTCTTAAATTCCAAGGTCGCCGGTGACAATATATCCGTGGTAACTCTCGTTTTCCTGGTCTGCCTTATCATAAGCTGGATTTTACTCACGAAGCTGCGTCCGGGGAGGTATATCTACGCAATTGGCGGCAATGAAGCAGCTGCCAGGCTCTCCGGCGTCCCCGTATCGGCGGTAAAGACCCTTGCCTATGGTCTCAGCGGCCTGTTCTGCGCAATAGCCGGTATCTGCCAGGCCTCGCAGGAGTTGCAGGGCGACCCCGAAGCCGGAATCGCATACGAACTTTCGGCAATAGCAATGGTGGTCATCGGAGGAACGAGCCTTCGCGGCGGCAGGGGAGGAATATGGCTTACGCTGCTCGGCGTCCTGACAATAGGATATCTCGAAAAAATCCTCAGCATAAACGCCGTGGGTGAAGATAAACGATTGATGCTGACAGGAGCTATTATCATAGCGGCTGTTCTGTTCCAGAAAACTCGAAAGTAAAGGGCACAAAAATGAAAAAAATCAAAGGGTTGTTGATTATATCAGCCGTTCTAACTGTGATTGTCACCGGATGCGGCAAAAAAGAGAAGTCGGAAGCAGAAGCCAAATGGACCATCGGAATGAGCCAGTGCAATCTGGGTGAGCCCTGGCGAGTGCAAATGAATGCCGATATAAAAAAGGCAGCCGATGCTCACGCCGAGTTAAAGGTCGTATTTAAAGATGCGCAGAATGATACATTAAAGCAGCGGGCCCAAACCGAGGAATTTATAAGCGCCGGAGCAGACCTTATCATCATCTCCCCGAAAGAGGCTGCCCCGCTCACGCCTGTTGTAGCACAGGCATATCAGAAGGGCATACCCGTTATAGTTTTGGACCGCCGTGTGCTTGGCGACCAATACACCTGCTTTATCGGCGCCGATAATAAAAAAATCGGCAGGGCCGCCGGCAAATGGATAGCGGAACTCCTCGGAAACAGGGGAAAAGTCGTAGAGCTTAAGGGTCTGATGACCTCCACGCCCGGTCAGGACCGCAATTCCGGTTTTCGGGAAGGTATCGAGGGTACGGACATAGAAATTATTTTCGAAGCTGATATGAAGTGGCTTGAACCGAATGCGAGAAAAGAAATGGAATCAGCTTTAGCACGCTTTGACGAGATAGACCTGGTTTATGCTCATAACGACCCCGGAGCCCACGGCGCTTATCTGGCCGCTCAGGCAGCAGGGCGGGAAAAGGACATCAGGTTCGTGGGGATAGACGCCTTGCCGCAGGAAGGCCGGATTTATGTCAAACAGGGAGTATTAGAGGCCAGCTTCGAATATCCTACCGGGGGAAAAGAGGCTGTTGAAGTGGCTTTGGACATCTTAAACGGCAAAGATGTACCGAAAGAAATTACTCTCTCTTCGCGTGTATTCACAAAGGAAAATATCGAACAGGGCGGCCAACTCTTGCCCCGCCAATAAAATAACCGCCTGAGATTAGTTACGCAGGCATTTTCGACTTAAACTCAGCCAGTGAACGCCGAATCGTTTCGACATCGCCGGGCTTTTGTTCGGCCTGGACGATTTTCAGGGGGGCAGACATTCCTAAAACGGGTGTATATCCGTTTGCACTTATTGCTTCCCGATACTTAGGCCCGGTTTCATAATTGACGCCGCCTGTAGGCATGATAATTCGCCCGTTGTGCCTGTCACGAACGTACGGCGCCAGCAAACCTTTTACGCCGCTTGGACCGTGTGTATCGGCGGGAAAAATTTTAATGGCGTCCGGCTCCAGACCGTCGGACCTTTCGATAAAATACTGCAGCTCCGTCGGAGTAAATATGGCCGGTGCGCTGAAAACATTCGCCTCCTGGCAAATCTTCACAAAATCCTTACCTTCGCCATAACCGCCCATCACGTTACCCGGTGCAACTATCATATCAAAGCCCATCTTGAGAGCGGCTTCCAGCTCAACAGGATTTATTACACTGCCGACACCTAATATAAATGGATTATCTTCCGGACATTCGGCGCGTTTGGCAGTTAACTCCTGCATAGCTTCGGCAAGAATAGCCTTATCAATACGAAAAGTACACTCCGCCAGATACCCGGCCTGGTAAACCTCCCACATCGTCGTAATCATATGTTCAGGGTTCTTGATGTGTTTTTTATTCATCACAACAACTACACCGCTTTTGCGGATAGCTTTATCAACCCGGCTTCTGTCTCTTTTATATTCAGCCATCTAACAATCTCCAAAATTATCAGTTAATCATTTATCTCGTAGCTTTTACACCGCCGCCGGATGCAGCCCTTTTAACTTCTGCCAGCAGCAGATTCTCTTCTATCATCGTAATATCACCCGGCGTCTCCTGAACCAGCATGCCGTGAGCGGCGCCCCACTGCACGGCTGTTTCGAGATCATTGCCCTTAAGGACCGCTGCTGTAACGCCGGAGGTAAACGAGTCGCCTCCCCCGGTCCTGTCCCTGATTGGAATATTCTCTCTCAGCGGTGCAACATGGAACTTCCCAGCTGAAACATCATAAAGAACGGCGCCCCAGCTAATCATATCGGCGTTATGTGCTCCTCGCCATTGTGTGCCAATAAGGCTCAGATTAGGAAAATCACCGGCGACCTTGATGACCGTTTCCTTATAAGCCTCGAGCCACTTCTCAAAAGCAGCGCCTTTGGCGACTTTGGTTTCATAGCCAAGTGCGTCACTTATGTCCGAGTCGTTGCCTACCAGAAAACCAAGATAAGGAGCGATTTTCTGATTGATTTGTCTTGCCTTGTTCTTGTCCGGCTCAACTTTCGACCTGTAGTTCAAATCAGCCGCTACAAAAGTTCCATATTCATTGGCCTTTTTGACCGCTTCCAAAGCTACTTCGGATGAAGTCGGTGATATCAGTGTGCAAATGCCGCCCGTATTGAATACACGCACACCTTCTTCCCCGAATATCTGGTCCCAGTCAATATCGCCCGC
>CAZTKW010000003.1:0-13206 GCA_964614315.1 uncultured Pirellulales bacterium | reverse complement strand
AATTCTCTCGCCGCCGAATGCGCCCTGTAATAGCATGTATTAGAAGGTATAACGCCCTTTCCCGTGAACGTAAAATTAATGCCGTTAGTTAGTGTGCCTTTCTGGTCGGTCGATAATCTCGAGCCGTCACTTTTGGTGTTGAACCAGATAATTTTGCTCACATCGACTCCGGCGGCCCTGAGCTGGTTTCTGATATTCCTGCCGACCTCGTCATCTACCAAAGCTGTAACAACCGCCGACCGCAGCCCAAAGGTGTGAGCTAACCCACAGGCAACATTAGTTTCGCCACCGCCCTGAAATACCCTCATCTGGTTTGCCCTCGCTGTAGGCGTATCTATAGGATCCAGCCGCAGCATAACCTCACCCAGCGAGACTCCGTCATAACGGCAGGATTCGCCCGATTTGATTTCTCCAAGCTTAACCACCTTTGCAGCCATTTCGTTTAACTCCTCTAATTTTAATCCTTTATTACTTCCTGGGTTTTTGTCAAACGAGATTTTCTGTTCCCGTCTGTATCATTTCGATGTTTTTATTCGGACATCGCCATATACACATACCGCACGCCACACATTGTTCCTCGTCGAGTATCATCCTGCCGTTTGCGTCCATCTCATAGCTGAACATTTTGCAGATGTCCTTACATATTTCACAGCCTGCCCCGCAACCGCACGCCAGACACCTCGAAGCTTCAGCCACCGCCTGCTCGCGGGTCAATGTTTTGGTGTAATCATCGAAGTTTTTCTTCCGCTTGTCACCGTCGATGTAATCAAGTTTTGGACGCCACGCACGCGCCTTCCCCCCTGTTCGAGCAAGCACCTGTTCCTTATCTGACATTACTTTAGGCCCGTCGTAACTTAAAATAGCATCATCACCGGCAAGCTTAATATCAATGCTTGCAGCGGCCCTTTTTCCGTCGGCGATTGCGCTTATTACATTCTTAGGGCCGCGGACACAGTCGCCGCCGGCGTAAACTCCGTCTATATTGGTCGCGCCGCTTTGCTCATCGACCTTTATAGTCCCCCAGCCGGTTTGTTCCAAATCCTGACCGATACCTGCGGCAATATTCTGACTGACGGCCGAAATAATCGTATCGACCTCAAGGTCGAACTCGGTCCCCGGAACCTCTTCAGGTCTTCGTCTGCTGGATGCGTCCTCATCTCCGAGCACATAATTCAACAGTCTCAACTTCTCGACTTTACCATTGCCGAGGACCTCCTGCGGCGAAACAAGATACATAATCTTTATGCCTTCTTCTTCTGCCTCGGTGACCTCCTCAGCCGTCGCAGGCATTTCGTCTTTTGTCCGGCGATAAAGAATGAAGACTTCTTCTGCACCAAGACGAACGGCGGTACGGGCAGTATCGACAGCGGTAAACCCACCGCCGATTACAGCTACACGCTTGCCGGGCTGCGGTCTTTTACCCGCTGCGGTATCTTTAAGAAAGTCGACCGCGCTTATACAACCCTCCAACTCCTCGCCCTTGATACCCATCTTCATTCCTTCTTGTGCACCGATACCAACAAATATCGCATCAAAACCGTCATTTTTAAGGCTCTTGATTGTAATATCATCTCCAAAACTAATATTGGTTTTAAATGTTACGCCCAGACCCTTGATAACGTCAATTTCCTTTTGTATTTCTTCTTCACTCAATCTAAAACTGGGTATGGCGTAACTGAGCATCCCGCCGAACTTCTCAGCGGCTTCAAATACAGTTACTTCATAACCCGCCCGACCAAGGTCATAAGCGCAGGCAAGTCCCGCCGGCCCCGAGCCGATTATCGCTGCTTTTTCCTTTCTTTTTTCCCCTCTTTCCGAGAGTATTTTAGGCTTCCAGCCCTCTTTTTCGGCCATTTCAAGAACAAACCTCTTGATTTCGCGAATCATTATAGGCTCGTCTTTAAGCCCCCTCGTGCATTCGGTCTCACAGGGATGGTCGCATATCTTGCCGCAGATTGACTGAAGCGGCGAGCGGGACATAATAAGCTGATAAGCCTCTTCGAACTCTTCCTCGGCTACCTTGCGGACGTAACCCTGCGCCGGCACCGAATTCGGACAGGAGTATGTACATGGGGCCGCCAGATTCGGCTCTTTAATACGTGCGTTACCGGCGTAAATTGTCAGGTCCGGCGCCGAGGTGATTGCCGGCACAAGTATATCACGCATATCGCCGGCCGTGCCGTAGCCTTTGTCTTTCATATATTGCTTAAACCCATGTATGAATTCCGGCATAAAACCAAAGCCGTAAACCAGTGTCGCCGT
Source organism: uncultured Pirellulales bacterium (assembly GCA_964614315.1). Classification (GTDB taxonomy): domain Bacteria; phylum Planctomycetota; class Phycisphaerae; order Sedimentisphaerales; family Anaerobacaceae; genus CAZTKW01. The sequence continues at coordinate 10,944 of CAZTKW010000003.1, read as the reverse complement.
GCACAGACCAATAAGGTCGGCCCCACACATAATCATCTCCGCCGCATCCTGCCATGTAGATATTCCTCCCGTGCCGGTAAGAATTGATTTAGGGCCGCACTTTTTTCTCATTTCGTAAACGTCCCGCAAAGCCAGCGGCTTCAGCCAGTCGCCGTTCATACAGGCCATCCCGATTTCTTCCTGAAGAAAATACATTGACTTTGTCGGATTATCGATATTAATCGGGGGAATAGCCAGACGGTTTGCGTTCCCGCCTGCCCCATCAGCGCCCGCCTCTAATGCAACCTTGGCTATGTCCGCCTGCCTGCCTCCTTCCGGTGTGATTTTTACAAAAAGAGGAATGCTCGTTTCTTCCTTTATGGCTTTGACGATGGCGGCGATGGCCTGTTCGTTCTGGCCGAGACTGGCGCCCGTTTTCGGGCCGCCCTTGTCCTCGCCGGTCAAGTCAACATTGAACGACATATTCGGACAGCACATATTCAACTCAATTATATGCGCACCGGCCTCTTCACATTTTTTAGCCACATTCACCCATCCCTCGACGCCTTTGTCGCCCGAATAAGTTATATTCGAAAAGAGTATGAGATTTTCGGCTCGTTTGCGTCCCTGCTCAATAAGCTTCAGTAGTTCATCGAGTACCAGCCGTTTTTCCGCGGTAAAGCTCAGAAAATTCTTTTCAGGATAGTACCCGTAGCGCGGCCGCCTGTTAATATACGGCTCCGGGTCAATCGTCAGCTTAAGTGACGCTCCGCCCCATCCGCATTGGTCGATTCTTTCGAGTTGCTCAATCGTCATCGTCGTCGGACCGGACGATACATAAAATGGATTGCGGAATTTCAAACCCGCAACAGTAATTGGAATATCAAAATCTGTGTACTTTGCCATAATCATTTACCTCTTTTGAATTAAACTTCTACCACGAACCTTTAATCATCTTTCCTTCGGTGTTTGACTGATACATTGCCCCAACAATCTCCATACACGTTTGTCCCATTTCACCGCTGGCGCCGTGTATCGGTTCCTCGTCATTTAATATACAGTCAACCGCATAAGCGAGTTCTTTGACGTAACCGAGATTGTAAAACTCATCGACCGCCGGTTTGGTCCAGCCGAGCGTATTATCCGCCTTTTCAATGCAGTACGAATATCCCGGCCGGCTGTAAACGCTCAGATTCGAGCCGAAAGTCAAGTCCGCCTTGATGACGCCCTCTGTACCGTAAATCTCGACCTTGTCATCCATACCGCCCACGGTGATATAATTACCCTCCACGAATGCATGCTTGCCGTTAGCAAACTTCATAACCCCAAGCGACCAGTCTTCTCCGGTGTTGTCTTTGTGTACATAGTTGTCGCCGCTTCCGCCGTTCACCTTGCCCATTACCTCAACAACCTTGTTGTTACCTTCGTTGCCGAGAAAGTGCAAAACCCACCCAATCGGGTGAATAGCAAGGTGTATCAGACAGCCGCCGCCGCAATACTTTGCGTTTTTGGCAAATGGACTGTGGGTGCCGTTGTGAACCTCTTTTGCCTTGACATAGAGAACTTCCCCGATTGCGCCTTCATTGACAATCTCAATAACCTTCATCAATGCCGGAGCAAAACACCAGTCTTCCCCGTAAAAAAGTTTCACGCCTTCTTTCCTGCATACCTCAATCATCTCTTTGGCATCTTCGACGGTGATGGCAAGCGGTTTTTCACAAAGAATATGTTTCCCCGCCTTCGCCGCTGCGATTGTTACTTCGTGATGAAGAAAATTCGGAACACACACCGAAATAAGGTCGATTGACTCATCTTTTAGCATTTCATTATAGTCTTCATAGGTCTTGGGGATGTCCCACTTTTCGGAAATCTCTTTTAGATTGTCGATAGCCGCAACTGCAACAATCTCAGCCTTGTCATTCCGGGCATAGCTGTCACAGTGAAAATCCGCCGCAAACTTCGAACCGACAATACCAACACGAACTTTATCCATAAACCTTTCCTTTCTGATAAGATGCACAATAAAGAGCACAAGCCATAAGTGCATCCGTTCCTTATAGACTTGTGCTCTTATGTTCTAATCTTTTGTACTATTTAACCGTTAATGCAAGAAGTGCCTTCTTCGAGTAAATTGCGTTATTTGCTTCCTGCTGAATAATCGACCTTTTCCCGTCCATAACCTCATTGGTGGCACAAACGCCTCTGTGCGCCGGACCCGAATGGCTGTATATTACATCAGGCTTGGCACAATCCAGAACTTCATCGGTCACCGTCCACTTTGGTATCTCAACTCTTTTTTCTTCCGGCGACTGCTCACCGGCGAGCATACTGCGCATCAGCGTGCTTGCCTGAACAAAATCAACATCTTTCATTGCCTCTTTCAAGTCGGTGCAGACCTCAAGCTGTGTCTTGGCCTTCTTGGCTTTGGCTTTGCCCTCGGCGAGTATCTCCTCATTGATGGTCTCGGCATACGACTCGGGAACCGCCAGGGTAAGGTTAACCCCCAGTACAGGACAAACCCTGATAAACGAATGCAGTATCCCTCTCGCCATTCCCGTGTAAACCAGGTTCAGTCCCTCGAGTTTCCCCTTGGCCTGTTTTATAGCCATCAGTTCACCGATTACGTGCGTTGAATGGTCCAGCGGGGTGCAGGCATTAAGCACCGGCACATGCATATTCTCACAGGCCTGTTCGATGTCCTTATGCGTCCAGAGTCTTCCGGCGAACACATCGATATACTGGTCCACTGCCCTTGCCGTATCTACGATTGACTCACCCCTTCCCATCTGGGTGTTTTTAGCCGCCATATAAACGGTAGAGCCGCCAAGCTGCGCCATCGCCGCTGAAAAGCCCAATCGGGTCCTTGTAGATTCGTAAACAAAAATCAGACACTGAACCCTGCCCCTCAGCAGTTCCATATAAGTGGGGTCGTAACGGTTATCTCGAAACCACTCGCCAAGTGCAATTACCTCTTCAAGTTCCTCCCGTGAAAGCACGCCTATATGGGGAATCTGTCTTCCCCTCAGGTTTTCGCTTAATTTTGGAGCCGGAGCCCCTGCCAATGATTCTGCCATAATAAACTCCTGAAAAATAAACCTTCACTGTTTAAACTACCGAATTGATCTTCCGGCTATCATATAAAAAGAGGAAATTTAGTCAACAGAAAAAAACCTCAAACCGCTTTTTGAGCGGGATTAAAGGGAAAATCCTTGCAAAACCCGCATAAGCCGAATAAACTTGCCCGTTACGGCGCTCGCAGGCTCCTAAAATGCTGCGGGCGAAACTTGAATTGAGAAAAAAAGTTTTTTATAGCACAGGAGACTGATATGTCGTACCTGCAAAATAAATTCGGCCTTCAGGGCAAAACCGCAATTATAACCGGCGGCGGTGGCACGCTCTGCAGCACTATCGCCGAAGGTTTCGCAAACGCCGGAGCAAACATTATCCTGTGGGACATCCGCGCTGAAGCGATGGATGCAAAAGCCCGGGTTATCGCCGAAAGTTGCGGCGATGCCTCAAAGGTAGCCTGCGTCAAGGTCGACCTGACCAGTGAAGATTCCATCATGAAAGCCCTTGCTGAATCGACCGGCAAATTTGGCTGTGTTGATATCCTCCTAAACGGTGCCGGCGGCAATAGAGGCAAAGGCCCGTTGGTTGAAGTCAATCAAGAGGACTTTGACTTCGTCCTGAAACTTAATCTGATGGCCGGCTGTATCCTCCCGACAAAACACGTCGCAAAATACTGGCTCGACAACAATATAAAAGGTGTCATAATCAATATCGCCTCGATGGCAGGTTTTAATCCCCTCTCCGGCGTCTGGGCGTATTCAGCCGCAAAGGCCGCCGTCATGAACCAGACTATGGCACACGCAAAGGAGTTCGCCCAATATGGCATAAGAGTCAACGCACTGGCCCCGGGTTTCTTCATAGCCGACCAGAACAGAAGACTGCTGCTGAATGAAGACGGCACGGAAACCCAGAGAGGCAAAGATGTGCTCGCTCATACACCTATGGGTAGATTCGGTGACCCTGATGACCTGATTGCAGCCGCTATTTTTCTTGCCGCCGCCGGTTCAGGATTTGTCTCCGGTATCACACTGCCGGTCGATGGAGCATATCTCTGCCACAACATTTAATAAAAAGAAAGGCCTACTGTAATGGCAAAATACAAAGTTTTAATCGCTGACAGCCGCTATCAAGCCTACGACGAGGAAAAAGCAGTTCTTGAAAAAATTGATGCCGAAGTCATTGTTAACTCAAGCGACAGCGAAGACCAAATCGCAGAAGTTGTTGCTGACGCAGACGGCCTGATAGTCAATCTCGCTCCCATCACCGAAAAAGTCATCTCGGCTATGAACAAATGCAAATGTGTTTCACGTTACGGCGTCGGATATGACAATGTCGATACCGCCGCTCTGAAAGCAAAAGGAATTTATCTTGCCAACGTGCCGGATTACTGCGAAGAAGATGTCTCTGACCATGCCTTTGCGCTCTTCACGGATTGCGTGCGCAAGATTTCACGAAAAGACCGTCTCGTAAGGGCCGGCCAATGGAACCTTACAGGAATCCAGGATGTTTTCAGGATATCCGGTAAAACATTTGGCTTTGTCGGTTACGGCTTGATAGCCAGATGCCTGCGCAGAAAACTTTCCGGCTTCAATCTCTCCCGTGTCCTGATTGCCGACCCCTTTATCTCCGCCCAGGCCGCCAAAGAGGCTGGGGTTGAACTCGTCGATTTAAATACCCTTTGTGAACAGTCCGACTACATTTCTGTACACGCACCGCTACTTCCTTCCACCAGAGGCTTAATTGGCGCCGAACAGTTCGCTTTGATGAAAAAAACAGCTGTCATTATCAATACCTCAAGAGGCCCGTTGATTGATGAAAAGGCGTTGCTCGACGCCTTGAAAAACGAAAAAATCGCCTGTGCCGGCCTTGATGTCTTTCAAACCGAACCTCTGGACCCTGACAGCGAACTGAGAAACCTTGACAACGTTACACTTACCGACCATGCCGGCTGGTTTTCTGTCGAGTCTATGGTGGAACTCAAAACCAAGGCCGCTCAGAATATCGCCGATACCCTTACCACCGGCAAGCCAAAATATCCAGTTAAGATATAATATTGTGGCTGTGTTCTGACACCGAACTGACTGCCGCACTCTATTTAGAGAGTTTTCCGCTTTTCCCGAAGTGGATTATATTTTGGCGTCCAATCCTGTTAATATTTGCTTAGTATTGGCTTAAAATCTTGGAATTACGCCCGAATATTGGAAAAAACACTTAAATTTTTTCTTTAATCCTTCATTTTACACTATAATTAAAGCCTGTCAGACTAATGTAGCATTAAATTACGTGTTTTTTTCGTCTATTCTTAGTGATACAAATATCACAATTTATGAAGTAAAAACAAAGTTGAATCATGAATCACGGCTGTCGTTTCATTATTAAACCGACGATAAAAATCATTCTTGTCGTTGTTGCAATAATTATGACGTTTCTGAACACAGCACTCGCACAATCTCAAGTTGTACTCCCCTTTGAAAGCCCCGGTATTTACACACCGAACAATGATATAGATACCCTTATTTTGGCCGCATTGCGTAAGCGGGGCATTGAGCCGGCGAAGTTGTGTTCCGATGAAGTTTTTGTTCGGCGGGTGTTTTTGGATTTGAACGGCGCGCTGCCCGAACCTAAGCAGGTGCGTACTTTTTTGAATAACAAAATTCCTGACAAACGTGCTGCCTTAATCGACACGCTGTTGAAGCGTAAAGAGTTCGCAGACTACTGGTCGCTGAAGTGGTGCGATATTCTTCGGGTAAAGGCGGAGTTTCCCATCAACCTGTGGCCCAACGCAGTGCAGGCCTATCATCGTTGGATTCACGATGCTATTAAAGAAAATATGCCTTATAATCAATTTGCACGTGAACTTTTGACCTCCAGCGGGAGCAACTTTCGCGTCCCGCAGGTTAATTTCTATCGTGCGATTCAAGGTCAGCAGGCCGGTGCGATAACAAGGGCGGTGGCCCTGACCTTTATGGGTGTCCGGATAGAGAAATGGCCGCAGCAGCGCAATGCCGGCATGGAATCCCTCTTCTCGCGAGTGGCCTACAAGAATACCGGTGAATGGAAAGAAGAAATCGTTTATCCCAATCCCGAGCCTGCCGAGCCTTTTGAAGCGGTATTGCCCGATGGTGTTACTGTCCGGGTCGGGGCCGGCCAGGACCCTCGTCAGGTCTTTGCTGATTGGTTAATCACTCCGGAAAATCCCTGGTTTGCGCAAAATATTGCCAATCGTATCTGGGCATGGTTATTTGGTCGCGGCATCATCCATGAACCTGATGACATCCGGGCGGATAATCCCCCCGTCCATCCACAGGTTCTGGACTACCTGGAAAAGGAACTGGTCAGGGCCGACTTTAACCTGCGGCATATTTACCGTCTGATTCTAAATTCCCGCACTTACCAGCAGTCCTCAATCTCGCGCAGCAGCCATCCCAATGCCGAGGCCCTGTTTGCATGTTATCCTGTTCGACAGCTCGATGCCGAAGTGCTTATCGATGCATTGTGCTGGTTTTCCGGAGTCAGGGAAAGCTATTCGAGCCCTATTCCGGAACCTTTCACCTTCATTCCGGAAGAACACCGTTCCATCGAGCTTGCAGACGGCAGCATTACAAGTCAGTTTCTCGAAATGTTCGGCCGTCCCGCTCGCGATACAGGCTTGGAATCCGAACGCACCAGGCAGCCAACCGACGCACAGCGGCTGCACTTTCTAAATTCAACCCATATAAAAAATACAATCGAACGCAGTTGGCGACTTCGAAGACTGGTCAGAACCTCAAAGGGCAAGAACCGGAGGTTGGCTAACAACATTTACCTGCACATTCTGTCACGTTATCCAACGCCGGACGAACTCTCAGCCGTGGAGGAATATTTTCAAGTGAAGGGAATAAATAAAAGACAGGCCGCCAACGACCTTGTCTGGGCATTAATCAATACCAAGGAATTTCTGTGTCGTCATTAGAGATTGTCCCCTTATGCGATGAAAAGTGAGTTAACCGGATTATGAAAAATCAAAAAACCAAAGGATTGATAACCCGGCGGGAAGTTTTAAGACGGGGACTTATTGGAGCAGCCGGTCTGGCATTTTGCGACCCTCTGGCTCTGCGGGCGAGCACTGCGCCTTTACGCCCCAAAGCAAAGTCGGTCATACAGATATGGATGTGGGGAGGCCCCTCTCATCTGGACACATTCGACCCCAAGCCGGACGCCGGCTCCGACTATTGCGGTCCCTTCAACAAGCCTATTGATACTAATGTCGAAGGCATTCGAATCTGCGAAATGCTGCCCCTGCTTGCAAAGCAGGCCGACAAGTATTCCATCATACGCAGCATGACCCACGGCATTAACTCACACGAAACGGCCTCTTATATGGTGCAGACCGGCCATGAGCCCGGCCGGCTGGTTTATCCCTGTATCGGCGCCGTTGTCTCATTGTTCAAAGGATATGAGCATGGTTATAAAGGAATTGTACCGCCATATATCGTCTTGACCCAACCTCAGGGACGTTTTTCTGAAGCAGGTTTTCTCGGGCAGCGATACAAACCCTTCGCTACAGGCGGCGACCCGAACAGAAATCCATTCGTTGTCGAAGGTATCGTCGCAGAAGGCATTTCCGACGAACGTCAGCGAAGCAGGCGACAGCTTCTCCATACACTCGATTCACTCGGCAAAGCCGTCCCGGAAAATCCGCTCTTCAGCAAGCTCGACAGCTGCGAGGAAAATGCCTATGGAATGATGTTTGGCGATGCCCGAAAGCTCTTTGACCTTTCGGATGAAAAAGACAAAATCCGAGAACACTACGGGCGCAACACATTTGGCCAGTCCTGCCTGATGGCACGCCGCCTCGTCGAACACGGTGTACCATACATCACTATCAACTACAAGGGATGGGATACCCACAAACAGCACTTCCAGACCATGCGCCGAAAACTGCCGGAAATGGACCGCGGGATGGCTGTGCTGTTGCAGGATTTGGCCGACCGTGGTCTGCTCGAAAGCACGATAATATGGTGGAGCGGCGAATTTGGACGAGGCCCCAAAATACAATGGGAACCTCCCTGGAACGGCGGCCGGTCTCACTACGGAAACTGCTTCTCTGCCGTGGTTGCCGGCGGAGGTTTCAAGGGAGGCCATGTCGTCGGCGCCTCCAACGAGGATGGCACCGAAGTTCAGCAGCGTCCCGTCTATCCGCAGGACCTGCTCGCCGGCATGTACGAATTGCTTGGCATCGACCCCGAGGGCTCCTTGCCGAACTCGAGGGGATTGAAAGTTCAGGTAATGCCCTCGTCAAAGAATAGCGCCGGACGCCTTAAAGAGATAATGTAAATACGTGGATTTGAACTATGTCATTTTTCAGATTAAAGTTGTTCGTGGTTTTAATCCTGCCTGTTACGGCTTGTTGGGCACAGTCGAACAGGCGTCAGCCGCATATCGGCTATCTTTACCCCGCTGGTGGGCGGCAGGCTTCTGTAGTTCAGATTCTGGCAGGGGGCCAGTTCCTTAGAAACGCAACTGATGTATATGTTTCCGGTGCAGGAGTGCACGCCGAAGTTATTAAGTATATGAATCCTCCGAGAAATTTTAACAAAGAGCAGCGCCAGTTGCTCAAAATGCGTATGAAGCAGGTGCGGGACAAAAGGCTGGCCGAATTACCGGGCAGGGCTCGCAAGCGTCCCATACCGCTCGAAAGAGAACTTCAAAGAATAGCTCCGGGAAATCCCAAAACCCCAAAGGCGAAAGACGCCGCAAAGATAGAAGAAGAAAAACTGCCAAACCATCCACTATTGTACGACCTGGAGAATAAAACCCTCAGAGAGCTGGCGCATATTACAGATGTTTTTTTAACCTCCAGAAGAAAGAGGCAGTTCAACAGGCAGATTACCGAATCTGTGCTCATAAAAGTCACCATCGACCCCCATGCAAAGCCCGGCAGCAGGGAACTCAGGATTAAAACCGCTGCCGGCCTGACAAACCCGATGCTCTTTCAGGTGGGACTGTTTCCGGAAACCCGTGAATTGGAACCCAACGACCAAAAAGCATACGCCGACTTACCCGGTGTGCCGAAGCCGCAGACTCCTGAACCGCCCATAATGTTCAACGGACAAATCATGCCCGGTGACGTCGACCGTTTCCGTTTTCGTGCCCGAAGGGGACAGCAGCTCGTCATAGAAACACAGGCCAGAAGCCTCATCCCATATTTGGCCGATGCCGTCCCCGGCTGGTTTCAGGCTGCCATCGCACTCTATGACGAAAAAGGCAATGAAGTAGGCTTCGCCGATGATTACCGTTTTAATCCCGACCCCGTCCTCTTTTATAAAATTCCCGAAGATGCAGAATATGAGCTCCAAATCCGCGATGCGATTTATCGCGGCAGGGAGGATTTCGTTTACCGCATCGCCATCGGCGAACAACCCTGCATTACGCAGACATTTCCGCTCGGCGGCAGGGCTGGTGTAAAAACCGTCGCTTCAATCGACGGCTGGAACCTGCCTGCAAACCGGCTATTATTGGATACCCGTCCCGGTGACGACCCCATTCGGCAGACGGCCTATGACGATGGAAAATTACTTTCCAATCCCGTCGCCTATGCAGTCGATACTCTGCCTGAGTGCAATGAAGTCGAATCAAATAACACTCTGAAGCAATCACAGCCGATTGACCTGCCGATAATCGTCAACGGCCGCATCGACAAATCCGGCGATGTAGATGTTTTCAGCTTTAGCGGCCGCAGCGGTGATAAAGTCGCACTCGAAGTCAATGCCCGCCGCTTAAATTCTCCGCTGGATTCACTTCTGCGATTGACCGATGCATCAGGCAAAGTCCTCGAGTGGAACGATGATTACGTGGTTAAGGATAGTCACCTCCACAGGGACACAATGGGCTTGGTGACCCACCACGCCGACTCGTATCTATTGACCGCTTTGCCCGCCGATGGAACTTACTATGTACATCTGGCCGATTCACAGCAACACGGAGGCCGGGAATATGCCTACCGTCTCCGCATAGCAGCCCCGCAGCCTGACTTTGCAATCCGCATAACACCCTCCAGCCTCAGCATGCGCGCCGGCGGGATAATTCCGTTCTGTGTACACGCCCTGCGTAAAGACGGCTTTAACGATAGGATTAAAGTGGTACTGGAAGATGCCCCAGCCGGTTTCGAGATTAACGGCGGGTGGATACCAGCCGGAAGCGATACCGTGCGAATGACACTGACAGCGCCACCAAAACCGTCAAGTCAGCCGGTCGCATTGTATCTCCGGGGCCTTGCCAGAATCGACGGGCAAATGGTCAGCCGCCCGGCTGTTGCCTCCGAAGATATGATGCAGGCATTTCTTTACCGTCATCTGGTGCCTTCACAGAAACTTATGGTTTCTGCAAAGCAAGTTAGATGGCCGACGCCTCGGGTTGAACTGGTCGTTCGCAGCCCTGTCCGCCTTCCCGTCGATGGTTCGGCCCAGGTACGGGTCAAAACTCGGAAACGTAGGGTGCTTAAAGAAATTCAGCTTGAACTCGACCACCCGCCGGATGGAGTGACACTTCACGATGTGGCCGTTGTCCCCGGAGGTCTTGCCTTCCGGCTGAAAGCTGATAAAGATACGGTAAAGGACAGTCTCACTGATAACCTTATCGTCGAGGCCTACAGGGAAGTTACGCCCAAAAACAAAAGGGGCAAAGCCGCAAAGAAGAAAAATCGCGTTTCGATGGGCTTCTTCCCGGCTATCCCCATTGAAATCGTAAAGCAGTAAGTACTTTTCAAAAAACAGATTTATCGAGTAACCGTAAAGCCTCAATACAACAATGCAATCGGTTAACCCGACGATTTTTTGGACTCAGGCAGCTTTCCGGCAAGTACATTCCCGATGGGCTTTAACGTATCGAGCTGCATAAGAATAATCCGAACAACCG
>CAZTKW010000002.1:9011-27721 GCA_964614315.1 uncultured Pirellulales bacterium | reverse complement strand
CCTGTTGGCGAAGTATCTTCTGGATTTCGTTTATGTCGGCGTCGCGCGGCTTGCAGCGGTCGCGAACGGCGACGGCGGCGGCCACACCGGCAGCTTGCCCGGTGACGAAACAGTTTGGTATCAGGCGAACCAAATCGGCCATTCGCAAATCGCAACTGATGCATCGGCCGGCAGCAAGGACGTTATCGACGTTTTTTGGTATTAAGGCCCCGTAAGGAATCTGCCATTGGCCGTGTTCGGCGTCAGAAGCTCCTCCTACCCCGATGACATCGGGGTACTGGGTAGAGTTTTTTATATCGTCGACTTTAACAGTATTAAGGCCGTTGAGTATCCTCGTGATTCGGACACCGATCTGTGGTGCGGTCTCCACCAGATAGACATTGTCATAGCCGGGGACGCTGCGGATTTTCTGCATTTTGTTCCAGATGTATTTGCGGTGTTTCATTTCCATCCGTGTCAGGGTGGCAAGATCGAGCCCATCGACTTCCGGGCCGGTCAGGTTGACCCAGTTTACGCCGGGCACGGGGGTGGCTGAACCAAGTCGTTTGGGTTTTTCAGTGTCGGAGGTTTTGTTTTTGTCTACTCGATCAAGATTTCCGATTCGGGAAACGAGTCCGACATTGTGTGAGCGATGTTCGAATTGAGCACCAGCGGCTGCGAAGATATCTCCGTCGCCGGTTGCGTCGATGACAACTTTTGCGAGGATTGCCTGCCTGCCTGACTTGCTCTCTAATACGGCGCCTCGGAGGGATTTTTCCTGCGTTACTGCGTCGACGCCCCAGCAGTGTAGAAAAACCTGTACCCCGGCTTCTTCAATCATTTCGACCATGAGGTATTTAACGGCTTCAGCATCGACGGTGGGATTTGAGCCTGTCCTGCGGTTGATGATTGCGCCGTCCATTTTATCGAGGCGTCGCATCATTTCTTCACCTATTCCCTGACAGACCTGCTTTGGGCCTTTAGCGATGTGGCCGAGGATGAGAAGCACCAGTCCGCCGGTCCAGAGTCCTCCGAAGTGGCCGTATCGTTCTACGATAGTGACTTTTGCGCCGGCTCGTCTGGCGGCGATGGCGGCGACGATTCCCGCCGGACCGCCTCCGACAACGAGTACGTCGGTTTCGGTGAGCACAGGCAGTTGGCGCCGGGGCTGGATAACTTTACCATCTATCAGTACGGCGTTGTATCGATTGTCCTGTACTTTATTGGCGGCGATAACAGAACTCTGAAAACTGCTTTCACCAATATCCTGGGCAAATAGCCGTTTATCGGTTACTAAACCGGCACCAATGCCAAATCCTGACATTCCCATTATTCGCAGGCAGTCGCGCCGTGTCATCAGGTCTTTCATAATCTTCTTCCTTATCCATAGTAAACGTTTAGACTCGGGGCTTCACTTGGTAACTGCACGTTCGTGCTGAGTCTTATGCCAGAATATGATAGAGTATCGGTTTTGAAAAGACAACTGTCCGTTATCTCGAACTTCTGATTTTTTAGAAAACAATTTTAAGGGGACGATTCACTCAAAGCGCATCCTTTGTGTATAACGATGTAAGGTGTAGCTTTTAAATATCCGTAAAGGGTTATTACACAAGGCTGTGCATTATATTGAAACGTAAAGCTCTAAAGGAATCAGTGTCGTCAAACCTGTACAGTTTTCTCAAAAAAATTGGCAAAAACTTGTCATTGCCAGACAAAAAATTTCTGTGAGACGGTGTCATAGGATTGCTTAGGAGCGGTAAATCCGTCGTTTGTCAAATAGCACGCCACCTGTACTCCACAGGACCGGTCTTTGGGGAACAATCGAGACCCAAGACGCGGGGCAGCCAATCCCTAGGGCACAGGGGGCAGAGCAGTAGAGAGATTGGATAAAGAAGCCGGGAAATAAATTTGTGGGGAAATATAAATAATCCTGAGTTTAGGGTTTTTTTACGCTTCGAATTTGTAGCTTAAGGCTTTGTAGATAAGCTTTGCGGCCAAGAAGGCTGGGGCTTTATTTCGGCTGTCAGGGCACAGTTCGACAACATCAAAGCCAACAACATTTGTTTTTTCAAAAACAGCCTTCAATAAGGCCAATACATCATACCAGAATAAACCGCCCGGCTCGGGCGTTCCGGTAGCTGGCATTATGGAGGGGTCAAAAACATCCAAATCAATGGTTATATAAACCTGAGCCGATAGTTTCGAAACGGCCCTTGGAATCCAATCGCGATTGTTATAAATATCTTTTGCAAAAAAAACGTTTTCCTTTTGCAGAGACTGCTTCTCAGAGGAATCCATGCTTCTGATTCCCACCTGTACGATGGGACATAGTTGTCTGGCTCTTGCCATGACACAGGCGTGATTGTATTTGGAGCCGTTGTACTCGTCTCTCAAATCGCTATGGGCATCGAGCTGTAAAACGGTCAGATTTTTATATTTTTGGGCATGGGCTTTGATAGAGCCGATACTGACGGAATGCTCGCCGCCTATAACGACAGTAAAGAGGTTTTTTTCGATATGGCTTTTGACCCTTTCGGCTACTTTTTCAACTACATCTTCAGGAAGAGGAAGAGGCTTTATAAACTCGTCTGTAAATATACCCTTTAGATACATTTCAGAATCGGTCTCTATATCATAAAGCTCCATATTGGCGGAGGCCTCTATTATGGCCTGTGGTCCTTTGTCGGCTCCTTTGAGCCAGGTGCTTGTTCCGTCATAGGGGACGGGGAGGATAACTACAGCAGAATTTTCGAGGTGCGAATATTGGGGGGGCAAATCTGCGAAGTTTTTCGGCTTTTTCATAATAAGAAGGCCCGAACAATACTTTCACTCAAACAGGAACATGGCCATGGCCACTGTTGTCGTCCAGAGGTCTTTTTGTCCGCGAGCGGTCTGGGTAATATTTGTGGTTCTAATAAAGAGTCCGCTGGCCTGGTAAGCCTGCTCTTTTTCCGACCAAGCTTTGTCTGGGTCAAGTTCCAAACCGAGTGTGGTTCCCAACATTCCGGCGGCCAGGTCTTCGGCCATATCGGCGGCCTGCTGGATATTCATACCGTGTCCGTGTACCTCACTGAGGTATCCCCACTGGTTACCGTCCCGAGGGATAGCAACTCCAATTGAGGAGGCAACCAACCTTCCGTGTTCACTTGTATCGGACCTGGCCATGACGCAGTAAGATATCTGGCCGGGGACAAGGTTTCTCAATCCGTTTTCCCGGCTGATAATTTTACATTTCGGGGGCAGGATTGAAGAGACCTGAACGAGATTTTGCTGGGCCACTCCCGCCTGACGGAGAGCCTGCTCAAAAGACTTCAGTTGATACTTATGTTGGCCGACGCCTTTAGTTAAAAACACTTTTGCAGGAACAAGACCATCCATCTGAAAAACTTTCTCCTTCGTTTTATGTTTTCGAAACTCTGACGTTACCTTTTCAGTTATTTGAATTTGCTCCGGCCCAAACAGCTACTCAGGTATTTGATTTCTCAGACCTGTTTTTTTCGATTAGGCCAGGTCGTAATTCCGTGAGTATATATTTTCAGGGCAAAACCACAACAAAAATTTTGAAAACCGAAATTTTTATAAAAAGCCACTACAAACGGTCATATACGAATTGAATGATTGTACAAGGATAGTTATACTTACTTATTTAATTTGAGGACAAGAAGGACAATGCAGGCTTTTACTCTTTTAATCAAGCCATCCGGGTCGGAATGCAATCTTGACTGCAAATACTGTTTCTATAAGGACAGGGCGCCAGAGGTCGGGCGGGGCAGACAGCGAATGAGCGAGGAGACGCTCGAAAAGCTTGTCAAAGATTACCTCGGATTGAGATTCGGAGTTTCGGGGTTTGCCTGGCAAGGGGGCGAGCCAACACTAATGGGGCTGGAGTTTTATAAAAAAGTGGTGGCTTTGCAAAAGAAATACGGCGCCGCCGGCCAGGAGGTGAGTAATGCCCTGCAGAGCAACGGGATTTTACTCGATGAGAACTGGTGCCGGTTTCTGCATGAGAACAAGTTCCTTGCGGGTATAAGTATCGACGGGCCGAGGGAGCTTCACGATTACTATCGTGTTGACCATAGCGGGGGTGGGAGTTTTGATAAGGTAATGCGGGCCATTGGAACCTGCAGGGAATACAAGGTTGAATTCAATACTCTCACCCTGGTGAATAACAAAAATGTGGAGCGTCCGGATGAGCTGTTCGATTTTTTCATTGAAAAGGGCATCAGGTATTTACAGTTTATTCCCTGTTTTGAAACAGAGCCGGGTACAGGTAAGGTTGCGGATTTCTCGGTTAGGCCGGAGCAGTACGGCGAATTTTTGTGCAGGACATTCGACCGGTGGTATGAATACGGGCCGGGGAAACTGAGCATTCGTGACTTTGACTCGACTTTGGGGTATTGCCTAAGCGGCAAACACACCATCTGCACATTCGATAAACAATGCAGCCAGTATATTGTTGTTGAGCATACGGGGGATTGTTTCTGCTGTGATTTTTTTGTCGAGGAGAAATGGCGACTAGGTAATATTTTTGAAACGCCGATAGAAAAACTTGCCACAAGCAGCAAAAAACGCAGTTTTGCCCGTGCCAAGCAGAATCTTTGCAACAAATGCCTTGTTTGCAGGGCAGTTGATTTTTGTCGCGGCGGGTGTATGAAAGACAGGCTGGCGGGGGACGAGGGAGGGCGTGAAAGCTATTTTTGTGAAAGTTACCGGCGATTTTTTGATTATTCAATGCCGAGATTTATGGAGATAGCAGCTAAAATCAACGCAGGTGCGCGAGTTGAGACCCAGCCGTTCGTATAATAGCGCCCAAACGTCGAAATAACGGCAGAAAAACGTCCACAGCATCTTTCGAGCGTCCGATAATCTTATTATCCCGATTGTTCAGAAGGGTTTTTTATTGACAGAAAGGGTTTTTTTGTGTAGTATGCATACTTTAAGGACGAATATTTATATGTTAGCTTGTGGTTTTTTGTGTTAAAGCAAAGCGAAAAGCCATTTGCGGGACAATATTTTGTTAAAAACAGCCCTGAAGCATTTTTTAAAGGGTTTTTACTACCAAAAACGGGTTTTGTGACAGGACGCAACGAATCTTTTGGAGAAATTTCGATGTACAGTAGAAAAACTATATTGGTAATTTTATCGATGGTACTTTTTTTAAGCGGCCCGGTTTTGGCTCAGACAGTGAAGGATAACTGGAACGACTTTTTACATTACACCAAGATTGGCCGTCTCGACCTTGCCAAGGGATATGCACAGGTAGTTCTGGAGAGCAATCCAGAGCCTGTTGAGCTGCTTGCCCTTAGTGAAGAAAACCCGCAGGGGTACGAAATTTTATTGAGAGTAGTTGATACTGCATCCGATGCCGAACTGGTCGAGCTTAGCGGTAAACTACTTGATGTCATCGAGGAGGGCAGATTCGCCCGGCGGTCGGACCCTAAGATTATCACAGATGAGATAAGGAGGCTGGGCGGGACCTCCCGGGCACAGCTTGCAGCGGTTGAAAGGCTCAAAAACGCCGGAGAATATGCAATAGTATATATAGTTGACGCGATAGCGGACAATAGCCGGCGCGAGGAATTGCCGAATATCGTCTGGGCACTTTCGGAGTTGGGCAGAGATGCGATAAGACCTCTTGCGGCCGCCCTCCAGACCAAAGAGGCAGGAGTGAAAGCTGAAATAATAAAGGCGATGGGCAATATTAGTTATCCGCAATCGCTGGCATATCTGAAATACATTGTCGAAAAGGACAGTTCAGCCGAACTTCGCGATCTTGCCAGCAACAGCATCAGTCAGATTGACCCTGGGGCATTGAAGCTGCCGGCAGCGCAATTATTCTATCGGCTCGGCGAGAACTATTATTACCACGCTGATTCATTAGCCCCGGCAGAGGATGCGGACTTTGCGAATATATGGTTCTGGGATGCTGCCGGTAAGAAGCTGGTTTCTGAAAAAGTTGACAAGAGTTACTTTAACGAGCTTATGGCGATGAGGTCGTGCGAGTGGGCTCTCAGGGCCGATGCCGGATACGGGATGGCTGTTGGCCTCTGGCAGGCAGCTTATTTCAAGGCTGAGTCTGCAGGTATCGAAATGCCCAGTTATTTTGGTCCTGGTCATGCCGATGCCGGAGTTTATGCCACTACTGCAGGCGCCGAATATCTTCATCAGGCACTTGCGCGAGCTATTAGAGACAAGAATGCATACGTTGCCCTTCAGGCGATAGAGGCATTGGCCAGTACGGCCGGTGAAAAGTCTTTGCTATATCGAGTTGGCGTAGAACAGCCTCTGGTTCAGGCTTTGACATTCAACAATAAGGCGGTACGGTATAGTGCGGCCATAGCGATAGGCTCTGCCGGGCCAAAGGAAAACTTCGCTGAAAATAAATTAGTCACCACACATTTGGCTTCAGCACTTGGAGAAACCAGTGAGGGAGTTACCGAGGAAAGCGACTTGTGGAATGCCCAGTCGGCCGACAATTACGCTCTTCGCGCGGCACAGGTTATGCTCAGGTTAGTTCTATCAAGAAATCCTGTTATTAATCTGGCCTCTGCTCAAAGCGCATTGATAAATGGAACGAAGGATAAACGTCCCCAAATCCAGGTTCTCTCAGGCCAGGTACTGGCGGGACTGGAAAGCCCGGACGCCCAGCGCTCGATAGCTGCGATGGCACTTGCCGAGACCAATTCAGTGGAGGTTCGGATTTATGCGTTCAATTCCCTGTCAGCCTCCGCCAAGCTTAACGCTAATCTTCTCGAAGGAAAGATGATAGACGCTATTTACTCGCTGGTCAGTTCAACCGACATCGACCCTCAGCTGCGAAGTGCAGCGGCTGCGGCTTTCGGTGCGCTTAATCTACCCAGCGAGAGAGTTAAAGACCTGATACTTGACCAGGCCAAAAGCTAAATAGAATCATCGCCAACAGGAATTGCCGGCTTTTAGGGATTATTTAAACCAGTTCTGCGATAGCCTGGCGAATTACATCACAGCCTTCTTCTACAGCCTCTTTGGTAATGCACAACGGCGGTGCGATTTTGACACAGCCGCCACCTACGCCGACAGGTGCAAACATCAGCAGTCCATTGCGGAAACAAGTATTGACCACGTCCCAGGCCATCTCGTAGTTTGGCTCTTTGGTGCCTTTTTTGACCATCAACAGTCCGCCTACCAAACCCTGTGACGGGGAAAAACCGATAAAATCGGCAAATTCCTTCTGTATGGCCTGCAGCCTTTCTTTGAGTACCTTCCCGACCCTGGCGGAATTTTCCACCAACTTTTCTTCCTCAATCACCTCAATACTTGCCAGTGCTGCCGCACAGCATATCGGATTACCGGAATGGGTGCTTGTCATCTCATTTGGGCCGTATAAGTCCATCACTTTCTCTGTGCCTACAACAGCACTTATAGGAAGTGAACTGCTGAATCCTTTTCCGAGACAGAACAAATCGGGCACAATATCATAAAGGTCGAAACCCCACATAGTTCCGCACCGGCCAAAGCCGGCCTGTACCTCGTCGAAGCACAGCAACGCTTGATACTTATCGCACCAGTCTCGCAAGTCTTTGGCATACTGTTTCGGCATGAAGTTCGGTCCGACGCCCTGATATGTTTCGCTTATTACGCCGGCAACGTTCTGGGGCCTGACACCAAGCTCGGCAAGGGTTTTTTCAAACAACTTGAAGCTGGTATCTTCACATCTAAAACCGTCGGGGAAAGGTACGTGAACTATTTCAGGGTCGAGGTTTTTAATCCAGGCTTTCCCGCCGGCCATACCGCCCATCTGGACAGCGCCCACTGTCCTGCCGTGAAAGGCATTTTCAAACGAAACTATAATACTTTTATCATCGCCTCCGATTTTTCTTCCATGTGTGCGCATAAGTTTGAGGGCACATTCAGTAGTTTCGGCACCAGTCGAAAGCAGGAAAGCCTTATTCACACCTTCGGGGGCAAGGCTAACCAGTTTTTGTACGAGCTGCACCCTGGGCTGATTGGGGAAGCAATAGGTGGTAAGCAACGGCTTGGAAGCCTGGTTAATAATGGCGTCAGCGATTTTTTTTCGGCCATGACCGGCATTGGTTATAAGTACACCTGACGAAAAATCCAGCCACATATTGCCGTAAGAATCATAAACATTCACACCTTCGGCCCGGTCCCAGATAAGCGGGGGCTGGCCGCGCATACTCTGTGACTCAGCCAGGCGCAGTTTTTTTATCTCCTTAATATCCTGTTCGTTCGGGAGCATCCCTGAAAGCCTGCGAAACTTTGTTGATATCGGTTTTACTTCAACGGGTGTAAGTGGAAACTCTTTTGCCATTTTCTTTCTATCTTCCTTTCATATGCAAAAACTAACAATTGCAGAGAATATTAATATTTACGAAAATCCACCCCTGCTTGTTTGCCGTAGGTTATCTCAACTTCTCTGCCGCCATTTAGAATCGACAGCCGACCGGCTTCCATTACCAGTTCATTGTAGGAGCTGTTTGCCGGCGTTGCCATTATGCCGTCGGCGTCCAATTGTTTAAGCAGCTTCTGTCTTTCGGCAAGACCACCTGACAGAGCAATACACCTGCAGGCAGCTTTTATTATATACTCAATCGAGCGATATCCATAACCAACCGGCGTTAGTCCGGTACCGCCCAAATCGACATATTTGAAATAATCAGGGCTCGGTTCGGCATAGAAAGTATCACCCGGCTCGTCGCCTTTCTCCACGTAACAGTATTCGATGCCGCGATACTGGTCGTCGTGTACGAGCATACCGCTTTTATCGTCGCCTGCGCAGTACATCCTGATACCCTGGAAATTTCCGCCGGGCCCCTCGTCGGGATAGCCCATAATGTTTGTTACGTTCAGGCAGGCGCCGTTTTCCCAGATGACACGTGCATCGGTCCAGAGATAACCGGTTTGGCCGTTGGGGTATTTGTCCTTTATTCCATAGACAGATACAGCCCTGGGCAAAAGTCCCGTAATGAAGTGAACCTGGTCAACATAGTGGCATCCAACATAGGTGAACATATCTGAATTTTCACAGGTGCACCAGTTCTGGAAATTGGAATGTCTGTAATAGTACGGCTCGTTCATTTCAGCATGGCCGATGCGGAATTCGCCGAATTTACCTTCCCTGTAGAGCCGGCGAGCCACCAGTGCACGGTCATCGAGACGCTTATGGTACTCTATGCCGATAGCGAGTCCTTTTTCGTAAGCGATTTTTTCAATTTCCACGGCCTGCGAATATTCCAATACAAGCGGTTTCACACAGCATATATGCTGGTCGTTTTCTAAGGCCGCCTCAAGCACACCGTAATGAAGCTGGTCAGGCACTGCAACCACAACAATACCGTGCTTGTCCATCTTTGCGATTACTTCTTTGAACATATCAGGAAACTTCTCATCAGGATTTGTATCCAGCGCCGGATACGCTGTGAAAGTTTGCTCGGGAAAAGCTTTTTTGAGCATCTGGTCTTCAGCTAATATTTTCAAAGGGCCGCTATCTAAGGCGCAAATACTTATATCACCGACAATGCCCATACGCTGAAGGTTATAGATAGAAGGCAGAATCTGTATCTGTGTAATCATTCCGCCGCCGACAATACACACCTGTGGTTTAGTACCCATTGCAAAACCTCTTTTAACTTTTCGAATAAACTACCTTACCGTCAACTACGGTCATTTCCACTTTCACCTTGTAACTGCCAGGTGAACCTGTGATATCGAGCACACAAATATCCGCTTTTGCGCCGTTTTCTATTCGTCCGAAATCTTCGGCTGCCAGGCCCGTCAAATCACAAGGATTTCTCGAATACATCTTAGCGGCGGCAGATACAGCTTCTTCAAGACTCAAAGCCCTATGCCGGCGGTTCCATATTCCAGCCATCGGGCTGCTTAGCCAGTTGAGCATATTCTCAAAAGCTCTATCCATTGTCAAGTTACTGCCGAAAAGAGTGTTTTCTTTGCTGAGTACGCGCAGGTACGTACCATCATCACTGACGGCACCTCGCATTCCTCCGATGCTGAATTCTTTCAAATCGGAGCCTGCTACGAACATACAATCGGTTATACCCAGAATTTTATCTACGCCTTTGCGTTTTATGATATCACGTACATAAGCGGGGTTTATGTGGAAGCCGTCACAGATTAGTTCGGCGTAAAGCTCATCTATTTTAAGCCCGGCTTCAATAGCCCCGCCGCCTTCGAATGGTTTATATGAGCCGCCGGTAGGGCCGTTGGTAAAGTGGACGCAGTATTTAAGCCCTGCTTTTACAGCCTCGGCCATCTGATTAAAAGTAGCATTGGTGTGGCCGGCACCAACGACAATGCCCTTTTGTGTGAGGTATTCGGTAAGTTCACAACTTTTGCGGCCTGCATCCGGCATGACATTAGCCAGTTTGATAGTGCCGCCGTCCTCTATAGCATCGAAAATCTCCAGTGATGGCTCTAAGACAAGTTCCGGATTCATAGCGCCGGACATATCGGGATTGATAAACGGCCCTTCCAGCATACCACCTAACAACCGGGCCCCGACGGTGTTATCGTCCGGTCTGCTTAGATAGTCGGCAAGCCGGCGGTAGCAATGTTTAAGAGTCGCTGTCGATTCAGCGCCGCTGGCCAGGTAAAAGCCGGTCACTCCAAACTGGGCCAGTTTTGTCCTGAGCATTTCAAAACCCTGCTCATAGGCCGTGCTGCTGTTATCATAAGTGCTTTTTTTCAGGTCGTAAAAACCTGAAGTAAATTCAAAGAGGTTGTAGCCGTGAAAATGAATATCGACAAATCCGGGCAGGATATATTTACCGCCCAAATCCATGACTTTTTCGCACTCTTGAGCTTCTGGCGACAAATCAATCCGGCCATCGCACAAGATAACATCATGCTGCTTAATGGGCTTGTCGGCATCATCAGTAACCAGAAAGCCATTTTTTAAGTTTATGTTCTTCATAATAACGATAACGGGTAATTGTATATACTCAGGTATAACGTCGCCCAAAGACCTATGATACACAGTTAATTCATAATATGCAATAACTCTCTTTGTCTCTATATTAGTGTTATGCGAGCACTTTTATTTAATCTGGTTGCTGTTTTTTTGAATCTAAGTTATATTTACTGAGCAGGAAAACTATGTCAAAGGATGACAAGACATACCGAATTTTTATAAGTGCCGCCGAGGCCAGCGCCGACGCCCACTGTGCCGGGTTGATAGGGGCGCTAAAACAAAACAATTCCAATATTGAATTCGTTGGTGTTGGCGGGGCGAAAATGGCTGAGGCCGGCTGCAAAATACTACACAACACCGTGGCCAAAGCCACAATGGCATATAAGGCATTCGGCCAGGTCGTCCATTTCTACAAACTTATAAGGCGAATAACCCGTTACTTAAAAACCAACAAAACCGACCTTGTCGTCGTATGCGATTCGCCCGCCTTCAATTTCCACGTCGCAAAAGCCGCAAAAAAAACTGGAGCCAAAACCCTTTTCTACGTAGCCCCGCAACTATGGGCGTGGGCTCCCTGGCGAATCAAAAAGCTAAAAAAACGCTGCGACAAGCTCTGCTGCATACTTCCCTTCGAACAGGACTGGTTCGCCGAAAGAGGCCTCGATGCGGTTTTTGTAGGCCACCCGCTGCTCGACGAATTAAGCTCCGGTTTGACCGGGCGAAAAAAAACATACAAAAAGTTTGACCCGAAAAAAGCCCATCTGGCCCTTATGCCCGGCTCGCGAACGGCTGAAATAAACTCGCTCTGGGAGCCGATGCAGCAAATCGCCGTCGCCTTGAAACGAAGTTATCCAGCTATCACAATCACCACTGCGGCCGTGGACGCAGCATCGAGAGAAGCCCTGCGCTCGATGCAGATTATCGGTTTCAGGTGCGAATATGCGATTGATTCGGTAGCCGAGACCGCACGAGCAGCCGACCTGTCACTGGTTGCCAGCGGCAGCGCCACTTTGCAGGTAGCCGCCGCCGGCTGCCCTATGGTTATAATGTACCAATCCAGCCCAATCTTATGGCATCTGCTTGGTCGATGGCTGGTAAAAATGAAGTATTTCTCTTTGGTCAATATTCTGGCTGATAAAGAATTAGTGCCGGAATTTATGCCGTATTTCACATCGATTGAGCCGATTGTGCAAAAGTGCCGACAGCTTCTGGCCGACAGCGACAAACTGGCTCGGACCAGCAAGCAGCTCATCAAGTTGGCCGCTTCTTTACAGACGCAAACCGCCTCGCAAAAGACCGCACAAATCGCCCTCGATATGCTCAGCTAACCGGCAGCATATCATTAACCTTAAAATTAGGTTTGACGCCCCTTTACTCGGATATTATACTGTTTCGTTTAATATAACGTCAGTCAGGCTAATTTGGTGGAGAGAAAAATGGACAAGAGCAAAATAGTTGCTGAAGGTATAACCTTCGATGATGTGCTGTTAATACCGGCCGAGAGCAATCTCGTCCCCAGCCAGGCACAGACCGGTACGCAGCTTACCAACAATATCAGCATAAATATCCCGATTGTCTCAGCAGCTATGGATACCGTGACCGAGGCTGCTTTAGCCATAGCGCTGGCACAGGAAGGCGGAATCGGGATAATCCACAAAAACCTGTCGGTAGCCGACCAGAAAAGGGAGGTTTCAAAGGTCAAACGCTCCGAGCACGGCGTGATTCTCGACCCGGTAACACTGACGCCGACTGAACCCGTAAGAAGGGCACAGGAGTTGATGAATGAACAGAATGTCTCCGGCATACCCATTGTCGAGGGCAAAAAGCTGGTCGGCATCCTGACCCGCAGGGACCTGAAATTTCTCAAAGATTATGACGTCGAAATAAGCTCGGTAATGACAAAGGACAATCTCATTAAAGGCCCGGCTGACACGAAACTCGAAGAGGCAAAGGAAATCCTGCAAAAACACAAGGTCGAAAAACTGCTTCTTGTCAACGGCAATGGTGAACTGGCCGGCCTGATTACGATGAGGGATATTGACAGGGTTCTGCAGTACCCAATAGCAGCAAAGGACCAGCGAGGCAGATTGCGTGTCGGAGCGGCCGTAGGTGTCGGCGATTATGAGCGAATCGCCGCTCTGATAGAAGCTGAGGTCGATGTCATTGTTGTCGATACTGCTCACGGCCATTCACAAAATGTTATCGATACGGTAAAGGCCATTAAATCCAAACATAATATCGACGTAATCGCCGGCAATATCGCAACAGCCCAAGCCGCCGAAGACCTGATAAAGGCCGGCGCAAACGGCGTAAAGGTCGGCATAGGCCCCGGTGCAATCTGTACGACGAGGGTCATCTCCGGCGTAGGAGTACCGCAGGTAACTGCGATAATCGACGTCGCGGCGGCGGCCGACAAACATAACATCCCGGTTATCGCCGACGGCGGGATAAGGCAATCCGGCGATATAACAAAGGCAATTGCCGCCGGCGCTTCGAGCGTGATGCTCGGGTCGCTGTTTGCCGGCCTGAAAGAAAGTCCCGGCCAGCTGGTTATCTATAAGGGCAGACAGTTTAAGGAATACAGGGGGATGGGCTCATTAGGGGCGATGGTCAAAGGTTCAGCAGACAGATACGGCCAGAAAAGTTCGGTTGAGAGAAGCAAGCTTGTCCCAGAAGGTGTGGAAGGGCGGGTACCTTACCGCGGAATGCTAAGCGATTTTGTTTATCAGCTCGTTGGCGGACTGCGGGCAGGTATGGGCTATTGCGGCGCCAAAAACATCCAAGAGCTTAGAAAAAACGCAAAATTCGTTCGCATAAGCTCGGCCTCCGCCAATGAGTCGCATCCGCACGATATACAGATAACCAAGGAGGCGCCGAACTATTCGACAACAGAAACCCTTGAATACTAAGCAGTTGCGAATAGAAAAAACAGGTTGCCATAACCTGTATTTCCGAGGTTCTTTATGTCGCGTGAGACGATAGCTATTTTAGATTTCGGCAGTCAATATGTACAACTGATTGCCAGGCGAGTTCGTGAGTATAATGTATATTCGGTGATTTGTCGGGCTGATACAACTGCGGAACAACTGCAAAAGTTGAACGTAAGTGGTCTGATTCTTTCGGGCGGGCCTGCAAGTGCTTACGACAAAAATGCCCCGCGGTGTGATAAGAAAATTTTTGAGCTGGGAGTGCCGGTTTTGGGTATTTGCTACGGGATGCAGCTTGGTTGTCAGATTTTAGGAGCCGAGGTTGTTCCCGCGCCCAAACACGAGTATGGCCGGACAATTCTATCGATAATCGATAAAAGCGACCTGTTTGCAAACCTGCCGGATTCAATCACAGCCTGGGCCAGTCACGGCGACCAGGTCGGACAGTTAAGTCGAAATTTCGTCAAGCTGGCCACCACCAAGACCTGTCCCTACGCCGCCGTAAGGCATACCGAAAAGAAATTTTTCGGCGTTCAGTTTCATCCTGAAGTTTCACACACTCCGAAGGGCTCGTTAATTTTGAAAAATTTCCTGTACGATATTTGCCGCTGTCGCGGTGACTGGAAAATGAGTGATTTTGTTAACGAAACAATTGAACTTGTTCGCAGTAAAGTTGGCGATGCCTCGGTTATATGCGGTTTAAGCGGAGGGGTGGATTCGGCGGTTGTGGCTTCTTTGCTGCATAAAGCAATAGGTGACCAGCTTATCTGCATTTTCGTTGATAATGGACTGCTGCGAAAAAACGAACGACAGAATGTTGTTTCAACTTTTCGCGACCATTTCCATATAGACTTGCGCGTTGTCGATTGGTCGAAGCAATTTCTAAAAGCCCTCGCCGGCGTAACAGACCCACAGCAAAAACGAATGGTCATCGGCAGCGAGTTTATCGAGGCCTTTAAGTCGGCCGCATCGAAAATTCCAAACGCCAAATTCCTCGCTCAGGGAACCCTTTATCCTGATGTTATAGAGTCCGGCTCCAAGGATGGAAATCCCGCCGCCAATATAAAACTGCATCACAACGTCGGGGCCCTGCCCGCCGAACTGGGCTTTGAACTGATTGAACCGCTGCGCGACTTGTTCAAGGACGAAGTGCGTTTTGTCGGTGAATATCTCGGCCTGCCCGAAGATGTCGTCTGGCGGCATCCTTTTCCCGGACCCGGTCTGGCGGTTAGAATAATCGGTGAAATTACTCCCGACAGGCTGCGGATTCTGCGTGCCGCCGATGAAATCTTAATAGATGAAATCAAATCCGCCGGCTGGTACCGAAAAATATCGCAGGCTCTGGCAGTTCTGCTTCCTGTCTCAACGGTCGGCGTGATGGGTGATGAGCGAAGTTATGAAAATGTAATTGCCATTCGCACTGTTGAAACAAAAGATTTTATGACCGCTGATTTTTCACAGGTTCCTTATGAAGTCCTTGCTTCGATATCCAGCCGGATTATAAACGAGGTGCGCGGCGTCAATCGTGTCGTTTACGACATATCGAGCAAGCCTCCCGCAACGATTGAATGGGAGTAGTAATTTGTATAACGTATCGCATCGAAAAGGAATGTTTTAATGAATAAATTTAACCGGAACGGACTCTGGATGGGGGTTGTTTCTGTATTGCTGCTTTTATCTGTCGGCTGCGCAACTCAAATGGAAAATTCCTCTGAAAAGGGTGATTTCTTCGAAGCCGCCAAAATCGATTTGGCCCGGCTGCCCGCACATGTTATAAAAGACTCGAATGATACCTTTTTACGAAGGGACAATTTCACCGCTCTTCTTTTGGCCGGCGGCGCAAGTATTGCCATGCACAACAGCGACGCCGACAAAAACATAGCCGAAAACGTGGAAAATCATCAGGCCTTTTCGGGTTTTTACGATGAAAGTCTAAATATTATCGGCTCACCGGGGACACACTTTGCACTGGCTGGTCTCTGGTATGCCATCAGTGTAGATAATCAGGATGATTTTAATAAACAGCGGGCATGGACGATGATAAGGGCACTTTCGGTTACAGGGATGACCACGCTCACTCTGAAAGCCATCCGCAACAATGACACACCCAACGGCGAGCCCTGGGCCTGGCCGAGCGGTCATACATCCAGCTCTTTTACGGTTGCTTCTGTCCTCGACGAATTTTACGGCCCGAAGGTCGGCATTCCCGCTTATGTTGCGGCCTCTTTGGTTGCCTACAGAATGCTCGACTCCGGCGACCACTGGGGCAGTGATATGGTATTCGGGGCAACTTTAGGCTGGGTTGTCGGCCATACTATCGCCGGAAAACATAAGCAGCTTGAAATTGCTGGCTTTAATGTTCTGCCTTACTCCGGCGGCACCGGCCGAGATAGAGGATTCGGCGTCCTTCTTATGAAGCGGTTTTAACCGCCGAAACGATTCATCATTTCAAAACTACAAAACTATTCAACCCCTGCCAGCCAGTCTGTTACAAATTCACCCAAATCATCCAGCATCACATCGCCATCACCTGTAAGGTCCGCGCCTTCGCATATACCACAATCGGTATCCCGCCAGTGAGTGGCAAATACGGCAAAATCAGCCAGGTCCACATCATTATCATCGTCTAAATCGCCGTATTTGAAACCGCTTTCCAGCCATCTCTCTGCCATAATGCTAAGGTCGTCAAGGTCAACATTTTCGTCGCCACTTAACTCGGCACCTTCACACTGGCCGCAGGCTGTTTGCAGCCATTGACCTGCCAGAATACCAAAATCGATAAAGTTCACCCAGCAGTCGCCGTCACAATCGCCGGTTTGTGGATTGGGATTGGTATCACAGGAAATGTATATACCGGGGTTATTGGCTTCGAGCAAAGGCAGATAAAGACAATAGGCCCTTCTGTTTAAGGGATTGGATGTCAACATTAAAACATCGAGCTTTGTCAGGGATGAGAGTGAAGATATTTCGCTGATTTGATTGCTCGCCAATTCGAGCGTCTGCAGATTCGTCAGTTGTGAGAGGGGGGATAAATCGTTTATATGATTGACTCCCAGCCAGAGAATTTCAAGATTAGTCAAATCCGACAATGCAGATATGCCGCTGATTTGATTATCGAACAGATATATTTCCGCCAGATTCAAAGCATATTCAAGGCCGGTAAGGTCAAAGATTCCAGAACTTTGCGCATCGAGATAAGTCAGCCCAAGCATATCTGCGGCGTTAGGGTCTGAAATACCCAACTGAGCCTCAACGGCGTCCTGTAAATTGGGGTCGGCAAAATACACCGGCTCCTGCGCCCCCGCTAAACCAGCCGTGAACATCACCAAGGCAATAAATAAACAGACAGTCCCTTTCATCTTTCCTCCTGAAGAAAAAAGCATTATAACATTTTTTTAGTTCCGTTTCAATGGGAAAAACGCTCAAACTTAGGGGTTTTACCATAAGCTTTTCCGCAGCAAATCCTTGTGAAGCCAGAAACAGGTATTTATTGCTTCCGTCAGCCCCGTCAACAAGCGGTACGCAAGATAATCCATCTTCTTTGCGAAAAGCTTGGCAATATCTGATTTAGCTATTTTGAGCGTGGAATTTTGGTCAAATGCAAGCCTGCCCCAGCATATCTGAAGCAGGGGGCTTGCAGTTTCAGCCGAGCTTAATACAATTGAGTCAGTTTATAAAAGCCTGGAAATTAACGCCCGCAGGCGAAAATAATCGATCCATATTATGCAATTGACTTGACTAAAATTTCTTTTTTTATTACCGAGAAACCATGGCTTCAGTAACTGTTATTCCGGCATTCGGAGATAATTTTATTTATCTTTACAAATATGAGAAAAACAAAGCTTTTGCGGTCGATCCCTGTGACAGCTCGTTAGTGGAGCAGGCCCTGAATAGAAAGCAACTGCAGCTAACAACCATTCTTGTTACACACCATCACTGGGACCACACGGCGGGGATTCCAGATTTAAAAAAGAAAACAGGCTGCGAGGTCATCGGAGGCGACCAGCGGCGGATAACAGGTATAGACCGTGTTGTCGACAATGGGCAGGTCGTGAAAATTGGTAATACAGAAATAATGGTTATTGCCACCCCCGGTCATACGAGAACATCTTTATCTTATTATATTGCGGCATCGAATGATAACAAAGAGCCAATTGTCTGGACGGGGGACACAATGTTCATAAACGGATGCGGCAGGATATTTGAGTGCGATGCAGAAACGATGCTGGATTCGCTCCTTAATTTAGCGACACTTCCCGCTGATACCCTGGTTTACTGCGGGCATGATTATACGGTGGAAAACTACGAATTTGCGCTGAGTATCGAGCCGGATAATGAAGCTGTGAAAGAGCGGCTCAGAGAAGTAAAGAAAACCTTGAAGGCCGGCGGGTACGCAGTCGGTTCGACGATATTGCAGGAGAGGAAAACGAATCCTTTCTTGCGAACGGATACGGCCGAAATTAAGGCTGCCCTCGGTATGGCAAATGCTGACCCGGTGGAGGTCTTTGCACAAATGCGTCGGCGTAAAGATGTTTTTTAGCAGAGCATTGAAGTTTAGCGATGATAACACTTGTACCGAATTAAAAGAGACTTGATTTCAAGTGGTTACTGTGATAAATTTTGCTTGAACTTTCACTTTTTAAGGGGATAGACAAATGGAAAAAAAGTGCTTAATCTTATTAATAATTTCAATTGCCGCTGTCGGAGTCTTCGCACAGGATAGTTCGGAGAAGACAATCATAGACGAATGGACTGATGTTAAAGTACCGTCTCGACCGGAACTTAAACCTGTTACAGTGGAGCCCAAGGTAACGGCCCTATTGGTTCTGGACATACAGAAAAATAACTGTAACCAGCAGAGACGGCCGCGCTGTACG
>CAZTKW010000002.1:7263-9001 GCA_964614315.1 uncultured Pirellulales bacterium | reverse complement strand
AATCCGGAGTTTGATTACCAAAGCCAGAGCCAGCGGGCTTGCCGTCGTTTACTCTTTGACAAGCTCTGCGAGTGCGGCCGATATCAGGGAAGAAGTGAAGCCGCTCGGCAACGAGCCGATTGTCAAATCAGGGGTAGATAAGTTCTTCAAGACTGAACTTGAAGAAATCCTGCGGGGCAGGGGTATCACGGACGTGATTGTTGTGGGCACTTCGGCACACGGGGCGGTCCTCCATACAGCCGCCGCAGCGGCCCTGAGGGGCTTTAATGTTATCGTCCCGGTTGACGGGATATCAGCCAGTGACGCTTATGCCGAACAGTACACAGCCTGGCATCTGGCCAATGCACCGGGCAGCAGAAGGCAAACAACCTTAACACAAATTAAATTGATAACCATAAAGGGGACAACGATGGGTTTTGAACAGGACATTATTGAAACTGGAACCGGGGATTTGAAGATTACATTCATAGGACATGGAACATTGATGTTCGAGTTTGAAGGAAAGGTCATCCATATAGACCCGTGGACCCAACTGGCGGATTATACGAAGATGGCCAGGGCGGATATAATACTTGTCACCCATGAACATGGAGACCATCTCGACAAAAAGGCAATAGGGCTCATTCGTAAAAAAGGGACGCAGATTGTTTTCAGTGAAAGCTGCGCCGAACAGGTTGACGGCGGGATTATAATGAAAAATGGTGATGAGCGAACTGTTGACGGACTTAAAATTGAGGCAGTGCCGGCATATAACATCCTGCACAAGCGTCCCAACGGCAGTCCCTATCATCCTAAAGGTATAGGCAACGGTTACATAATTACGTTCGGGGATAAAAGAGTATATGTGGCGGGCGATACGGAAAACACACCGGAAATGAAGAGGTTAAGGGATATTGATGTTGCATTTTTACCGATGAACCTGCCTTATACAATGACGCCGGAGATGACAGCCGACGCGGCGAAAGCTTTTAAGCCTAAGATTCTCTACCCTTATCACTATGGAGACACGGATACGACTATACTTGTTAATCTGCTCAAAGATCTCAAAGAGGTCGAAGTTCGTATCCGCAAGATGAAGTAGGAGGGTACAAAGAGAACAAATGAAAGGCTTATAATTCAGGCGAGAGACGAATAGTTTTATTTGGCCGGGTTTTCAGTGTATTTTACTCAACATCATCGCAGGATGGGCGAAGAATGAAAGCGTGGGGCCAACAAGTCCGTGAAATCCCGGAAACCTGCCCGCTGGTTAGAGAAAAACGTCAGCCCAAAAATACCATCAAGAATCAAAGCAAGTTAGCTGTACTGTGGTTAACAGGTACATTCATCTTTCGGATTGCCACAGCCTGAACAAACCTCATCCTCGACGGGCTTTTCATTTTCTTCACTCGGAGTGCATCCACACGAGTCACACATTGTAAGCTCCCTTTCAAAATTGACTGATTTGGGGATATTATAAAGACCTCAGACCAGTTAGTCAAGGAAAATAAAAACAAATTGTCAGCGTTTCCTTATAAAGGTAACCGGGGGGAATAGTTGCAGTTTTAGGAAGATTTTGATATTATATTGGGGTATGAAGCGGAAAAAGCTTTCTGTGAAAGTGTTAAATGGAAAACTGACGGAAATAACCCTCGAGAAGGAGTACAGATTATGTTTAACTTGCGTTCACTTGTTCGTTTGGCCGGGGCGGCATTGATAGTCACTTTTGTGTGGGGCGGATACGGATACGGAGAAGAAGGTA
>CAZTKW010000002.1:0-7253 GCA_964614315.1 uncultured Pirellulales bacterium | reverse complement strand
GCAGGACGGTATGCGGGAGACAAGGGCATTGAGAAAGACCCAGATGTGCTGTTCGTGGAGAAGTTCGACGAAAAGACAATCGAAGAGGTTTTCGGGCGATGGGACACAGCGAGCAATAAGGAGGGTATGTCACTATCAAAAGGCGGTGTGCCGGGCAACTCGGATGTGCAGTCGCTGCTGGTGACTCATATCGGCGGTGGAGAAAATACCGGCTCACAACTGTATCGGCGCATCCTATCCGACGAGAAGACAGGCAAGGGATATGAGCAGTTGTACGCAAGGTTCTATGTGAAGTTTGACGAGGATTGTGCGCCTATGCATCACTTCGGTACGAACATGGGCGGGAACAACCCGCCAACTCGCTGGCCAATGGTCAAAGCCGGTTCCAGGACCGAGGGAGATAAGTCCTTCTGGACGGGAATTGAGCCACATGGAACAAAATGGGAGTGGGACTACTACACTTACTGGCAGGACATGCGTTCCAGCCCACCTCAAGGGCAATGCTGGGGAAATGACTTCGTTAATAGTGAACGAACCAAGGTGCAGAAGGGCAAATGGATTTGCGTAGAGGTGATGATGAAGATGAACTCGCCTGTGACAGAGTATAACGGCGAGCAGGCATTTTGGATTGACGGCAGGCTGGTACGCTACGGCGGGCAGATAACAAGCCACATTGGTAAAGGTTTTCCGCGCGGCAAGTGGATACACGATAGTTGGTGGCCGGAGGCCAACGGCGAGCCTTTCGAAGGATACCGATGGCGTTCCACGGAGAAGCTGGATGTGAATTACATCTGGGCTTACGTTTATATCACCAAGTCGCCGGCGGGGCATGTGAGCAAGATTTGGTACGATAATATTGTGGTGGCAAAGAAATACATCGGGCCGATATCTCCATGAAAACGGTGTTATTTTCACAAGGCCTCCAGGATTAGTACATATTCTGTTTTTTCCTTCTTAATCTCAACGGGGCCAGGCGGTCTGAGTGGGACATCACAACAACTGGTTTTGTAAATAAAACTTATAGCCAGTAGGAAGTGGAACATATATACTGTAAGGTATAAATGGATATTAGCCGAAGGCTAAAAGATGGCGGGTAAGATTTACATAGGAATCGCCGGCTGGTCATACCCAGACTGGGATGGAATCGTTTATACCACAAGGGGCATCGACCAGCTCAAATATGTCAGCCGGTACGTTGACTGTATTGAGATTAACAATACCTTTTATCGGCCGCCGGTCGAAAAAAACAGCGAGTCCTGGCTGAACAGAACAAAGGCAAGGGCTGATTTTTTCTTTACGGCAAAGCTGCACAGGGATTTTACTCACGAAGGCAAAATCGAAACCGAAACGGTAAAACAATTTCATAAAGGCTTTGAGCCATTACTTGAAGCAGGCAAGCTCAAAAAACTGCTTGTTCAGTTCAGGTATGATTTCGAGGACAACAGGGGCAATCGTCAGCACCTGAGCAAGATTGTGAAGAGCTTTTGCGATACATTTGATTTGGCTGTAGAGCTGCGTCATAAGTCGTGGGAAAATGCGGATGCCCTGGAGTTCATGAAGCAGCTCGACATTACAGTATGTAACCTGGACTACCCAACCGGCTGGAACTCGTTCGATATGAAGCAATGTACCATCGGCAAGAGAGGATATTTTCGGATGCACGGCAGGAATGCCGAGAAGTGGTTCAGCAAGGCCGGCAGAAATGAGACTTATGATTACTATTACAATGACGCCGAACTAAACCAGGTAAAAGAGCGGATAGAGAAGCTGGCGGAGGCCTTCGAGACGCTTACCGTGATTGCCAATAACCATTACAAAGGGGCAGAACTTGCCAACGCCTTAGAGTTAAAGGCTCTGTTGACGGGGCAGAAACAGGCGGTACCTGAAGGGCTTTTGAAAACTTACCCAAAACTTTCACAAATAGCATTAGAACAATCGCTATATGATGAGCTATAATACGACTATGGAAACCAAAGTTGAGATAGTTTACCGGCCGGACCAATCGACAAAACGCAGTCAGCCGCTGTTCGAGGCCAATGTTCCCGCGGGATTCCCATCACCGGCGGACGACTACAAGGAAGATAAGCTGGATTTGAATAAATACCTGATTAAGAATCCGGCGGCAACGTATTTCGTGAGAGTTGCAGGTGAATCAATGGTGGGAGCGGGGATTCATTCGGGAGACCTTTTGGTGGTTGACCGATCAATCGAACCCAGAGATAAGAAAATTGTAATCGCCAATATCAACGGTGAACTTACCGTCAAGAGGATACGGATACGTAAAAATAAAATAACTTTAGAGTCGGAAAACGCCGACTTCCCTACTCAGGAGATAAAGGCGGAAAGTGAATTCGAGGTCTGGGGGGTTGTCACTACTGTTATTCACGGATTATGAGAGAGATATTCGCACTTGTTGACTGTAATAATTTCTATGCCTCGTGCGAGAGGGTTTTTAACCCGAAGCTTGAAGGCAGGCCGATGATTGTACTTTCCAATAACGACGGCTGTATTGTTGCAAGGTCCAACGAAGCAAAATCACTGGGGATAGGAATGGGAGTTCCAGCTTTTGAGGTGAAAGAAACAATCAGAAAATACGGGATAGAAGTATTTTCATCGAATTACACTCTTTATGCGGATATGTCGAACCGTGTAATGCGGACTTTGTCAACTTTTACACCGGAGATGGAGGTTTATTCAATCGATGAGGCCTTTTTGAACCTTGCGGGCTTTAACCGTTGTTTGACAGACTACGGACGTGAAATACAAAAGACGGTTAGAAGATGGACCGGCATACCGGTAACGGTGGGTATAGGCCGGACCAAAACGCTGGCAAAGATAGCCAACCATACGGCCAAACACTCACCAAGAGCCAAAGGCGTATTAGACCTTGCTGATTCTGCGCATCTCGAAAGGGCTTTAGCAGAGACTGCGGTAGAGAAGGTTTGGGGGGTGGGGATAAAGACAGCTATTAAGCTAAAAAAATCGGGTATTAAGACCGCTCTTGATTTGAGCAGGGCCGATGTGAGCCGGATAAGGCAAAAGTTCGGAGTTACAGGAGTAAGGACCGTTTATGAGCTTAGAGGAACGTGTTGCTATCGGCTGGAACAGAATCCGCCGGTTAGAGAATCGGTCACCGTATCACGTTCATTTGGAAAAGCTGTCGATAGCATCAAAGAATTGAAAGAAGCCATTGCAAGTTATGCCTCAAGGGCCGGGGAGAAACTAAGGGAACAGAAGCTGGCAGCGGGTATTATGACTGTTTTTGTTACGACCAGCCGTTTCATTGAGAACAGATATTTTAATTCATATACCATTGAACTTCCCACGGCCACAAGTGATACGATAGAGTTAATCAGATATGCCGAGCAGTGTATCGACAGGATTTACCTAAAGGGGCACCTGTTTAAAAAGTGCGGGATTATACTTAATGGAATTGTTGACGAGGGGCGTGTGCAAAAGAGTTTGTTTGACGATATAGACAGGGAAAAAACACACAGATTAATGCAGGCTGTAGATGCTATAAATACCCGGTTTGACAGTCCCCTTCGATCGGCGGCCGAGGGACGGGAACAAAGCTGGAAGGTCAAATTCAAAAGGCGTTCCCCCCGTTATACAACGCGCTGGGATGAAGTTCCGGAAGTGGCATAGAGTTAATGGCTGCAGAGGAATGGGTAAACAACCGCGGTTAATAATATTGTCCCAAACAACGGTGACATAGGCGGAATGGGAAACTTTTTCATTTTCCTTTTCTTTAGCGGCCCAGGATAGAGATTCCGAGTTTATCGGCAAGTTTTATTGTTTCGGGTTTATCGATAATGATGGTTTTCTCGGCTTCGACGACGAGACATTTAGCGCCGTTGTCAGCCAAACTCCTGATAGTGTCAGGGCCGACACAGGGGACATCGAAGCGCATATCCTGGCCGGGTTTTGAGACCTTGATTAGCGTCCATGAACCTTTTTTGCAGTACTGCCCGGCCCGCTCTATCATCCCGGCCGTGCCTTCTATGGCTTCGACGGCAATCACTTCCTTTTCCTTTACGGCAATGGCCTGACCTATGTCGAGCTCACCGAGTTTTTTGACGAGATGCCAGCCGAATTCGATATCGCCTTCGATTGACGGGGCCGGTTGTGTTTTTGTCATTGTGCCGGCTGTTGCCAAATGCTCTTTGCAGTACATAGTTGAGTTCTCCAATATAATCCCTCCGCTGGCCAGTTCATCTGCCAGTGCACTTAAAAGGGTATCGTTTTGTTTATCTTTTCTTCTCAGCCGCCAGTACCAGATTCTTATCGCGCGCCAGTCAGGCAGATAGCGAAGGATTCGCCAGGGCGTAAAGATACGTCCCTTGGCAACTCGTCCGACCATAACGGTTTTGGT
The DNA here is from genome assembly GCA_964614315.1 of uncultured Pirellulales bacterium. GTDB lineage: Bacteria > Planctomycetota > Phycisphaerae > Sedimentisphaerales > Anaerobacaceae > CAZTKW01. Next base: position 2,878 of record CAZTKW010000002.1, on the reverse strand, counting down.
GACGCCGTGTCTCCTTAATTTTCTTATCCAGGTTCCGGGTCTTGCAAGGGCGACTTCGTAGAACTTATCAACAAAGTCGGCCAGGCCGGCCTCCGAACTGCCCGCCAGGCCGACACAAATCACTTTTAATCCGGCCTCTTTGGCTCCGGCGGCCACCAGAAAGGGCAGCCTGCCTTCACCGGCAATCAAACCAACTTTGTTTTCCTGCAGGGTCATAGTTATTTACACCGGCTTTTCAGCGCGGTTTGTTAATCGTCATTTTCAAGTTTTTCCAGACGTTTTTCAATGCTGCGAATGCTCCGGCGCATATCGGGCAGGGTCTCTATAAGGCTGTAGGCGCGTTTTGCTTTACTCGCATCGATAGCGGGCGCGCCGAAAATTACCTTTCCATCGGGGACATCATTTTTCACGCCGGACTGCGCGCCTATTTTTACCATATTTCCGATGTTGATATGTCCGACGATGCCGACCTGTCCCCCGATTACACAATGATGACCGAGGGTGGTTGAGCCGGCAATTCCGACCTGGGCGACAAGCAGGGAGCACGGCCCGACTTTTGTGCCGTGTCCTATCGCCACCAAATCGCCGAGTTTGCTGCCCCTCCCGATTATAGTCTCATCGAGTGTGCCCCGTTCAATTCCGCAGCAGGCGCCAATCTCCACGTCGTCCTCGATAATCGTTGTTCCGATATGAGGAATTTTATGATGCTCTCCTTCGTGCGTTGCAAAACCAAAGCCGTCCTCTCCGATAGTTGCATTGGCCTGTATTATTACCCTGTTTCCGACTTTGCATTTGTCATAAACGACGGCGTTCGGATAAAGGATACAATCATCACCAATTTGCGTATTTGGGCCGATAAAGACACCCGGGTAAAAGATGCATCTGTCGCCTATTTTGGCGTTCTCGCTTACGGTCACGAAATCATCAATATGACAATCCCCGCCTAACACCGCACTTTTGGCTATCGAGGCCTTGGGACTGATGCCGGCTTTTTTATGCTCCCTGTGTCCGTGGAGCAGCACGACAATCTGCCTGAAGGCGTAGTACGGGTCGTCAGAAATCAGCAGAGGCGTTGATGTGTCGATTTCTGCATCCACCACAACGGCACCGGCCTTGGTAGTCTGCAGGTGGTTTATGTATTTGTTGTTCGATAAAAAGCTGATATCATCAGGGCCGGCCTGCTTGAGCGTCGAGGCGGATTTGATTACGATATTGGCATCGCCGTGAACTTTCCCGCCTACGTGTTCAGCCAATTCGGCTAATGTTTTTTCCGGCATATAAAGGCCCTTGTAATTTTGCCCCGCATTATAACAAAAAGCTCCATCAGGTCAAGACTGTAAAGTTTCAAACTTAGTGGCTTTACAATAAGCTTTTCCTCATTAAAGCCTTTTGAAGCCGCAAACAGCTATTTATTGGTTCGCTCATCTACCTGTTTACTGCCCCTGATAACAGCTTCTTGGAAAAGGCTTGTATTTACCTCATCGGGTAAGAAAACTCAACCGCCTGACAAAAAAAATCTACACAGCGATAATAGAAAGCTGGAGCTAAGCGTAAGTCCTGTACCGAATGGTAAAGGGACTGAATCGTTTGTTTAATATTTACCTCCACATTTTACGTGGCTTCCTTATCACTTACTCTCTTGCGATGCTCACTGACTTTTCTTTTATCTTTTCCCCCAAATAGTAACCCTGCACCCAACGTGGTACAGGGCTACCCCAACCACCCTCTACTGTTCAACTCTCTACTGCTCAACTGCTCTGCCCCTGGCTGGGTGCCTCGCAAGTTTACGCCATAAGTGAATGCTTTGGCTAACTTCTCTGATGTAGCCTAATTCGAAAGAGTTGTCGTTTTAAGGTATATCAACTCCGCGAAGTTTACCCCTTATGGTGGCGCACTTGGCTTAATCCGACATTTAGACAACTGGCCGAATAGTTTCTTAATACGGTCTATACCCAACAAAAAAATAGTTGCTAAATACAAAATGGCCACCACCGCTACAACCCTTGGAGTCCACGAACGAACTAACTCATACTGTGACGGAAGAAAGATGAATGAGTACACTGTAGGATCCGTTATCAAATCAGAAGCTTTTATCTTTAGTCCTGTAATCCTCATAACTTCCTGTTCAGAGACAAGAGGATAGTGAGTCTGATGCTTTAATTTCTGAACGGCGAACCAACCCTTCTCGGTTTTTCCTATTAACCAGGGATTCTCAATTCTAAAGGCCACGACTTTCTCCCCGAACGGTTTTTCTGTATACTTGAACGGCACTTCGACTCCAGTTTCTCTGTACTTCCAATAATACAATGTACCCGGCCAACGATGAAGTTCGTAGCCGTCGCCCATATCAAAAAACCATTCCGGTCCCTGGCAAAAAACATAGGTAGTTAAGACTAGGAAGTAACCGAGTCCAACCAACAACAGCACCTTTAAGAACCACTTTAATATTTTGCTAATACTCATTTCTTCCAAGCCGATTCTTATTTCCGATGGATGTTAATCTGTCCCTAAAACACTCTAACTCAAAATTCCAGTCAAATCAATTCCCGATGATGCTATCTCCTCAAAGTTGCTCGACCCCCAAAATTATAACCGCTTTCCAGACAAAAATATAACTCTTTTTTCCAGACATAATTTTGAGCCTGCCCTTGCAAAGCTGTTGGCAGGGGTCAATCCAAATCTATCCAATATATCCACTCCAATCCGCCCCAACACCCCGTTGTTGTTGCCTACGGTTCAGCCTGTTTTTTTTCCTACTTTCTACTGCTCAACTTTCTACTTCTCTATCCTGCCTATCTTACCCATTTTAACATTGGAAATGGTTTTTGTATCGGGTGTGCAATTTTGTACGATTTTTGTCACTTTTTTTTCAATTTTT
>CAZTKW010000001.1:22396-29248 GCA_964614315.1 uncultured Pirellulales bacterium | reverse complement strand
ACGGAATTAGCGCCAACTATTACGCCATCGCCTACTTCTACATTATCCGTTAAACCAGCATGGCCGCCCAGTATAACACCGTCGCCAAGCTTGGAACTGCCAGCTATACCGGAGCCCCCTGCCAACAGACAGCATTTGCCGATTATGGCACTGTGAGCGATTTGCACATGATTATCTATCTTCGTACCAGCTCCGATTCGGGTATCTCCGAACTTCGCCCTGTCAATACAACAGTTGGCTCCTATCTCGACAAAATCTTCAATCACTACTGTGCCATTATGCGGGATAAGCCTGTGAGCGCCATTTATGAATGAATAACCGAAACCGGTCGAGCCGATTGTGCTGTTGGCCTGAATGATTATGTTATTGCCGATGGTGCAGTTGTGATATACAACAACATTGCTGTCAAGGCGGCAGTTTTTACCTACCTTGGAATTTTCACCTATTTTGCAACCGCTGCCGATTATGCTATTTTCACCGATTTGGGCACCGTCGTCGATTACAACATTGGGCCCAATTGAAACCCCCTTGCCAATCTTCACATCCCCGGCGACCTTCGCTGTCGGGTCTATCCCCTCTTTTGCACCCTTTAACTCAGGGGCAAAAATAGTCAAAGTTTCTATAAGGGCAGCATCGACATTTTTTACTATCAACTGAGGCTTAGCCAACCCCTCGATTTGACTGGCAACGATGACCGCTCCTGCAAGGGATTTTTTGAGGCCATCTATGTGTTTGCTGTCCTTAGCAAAAGTAACCTGGTCCTTTTCAGAGGACGCTACAGTTCCGACAGAGCTAATCTTGCCCGAACCCTCACCGACCAATTCACCCCCAATCCTTTCAGCTAATTGTGCTACTGTCAGTAACATTTCACGTCAAAACCATAAGACAGAAAAGATTCAAAACCTGCTATCCTGTCTTAAAAAAACCTAATCAAAAAACACTCAACTTTGTGAGGTATCTCAAAAGTGAAAACCAAATTCAATAATCAATTGCTCGCGTCCACCTGAGCCATTACCTCGTCGGTAATATCTACACATCTGCCGCTATAAAGCAGCTTATGCGTGCTGATAATCAGTTTAAGCTCGGTCGAATTCGGAGCCGGAAGCTCGGGTTCGCTCTTTTCAAAAACCATATCCAAACCCTTCTGCTCCGCTACTTTGCTGGTCTTGTCTAAAATTTCCTTATAAAGTTCCCCGATGATTTCCTGGTTTTTAAAAGCAATCTGTTGGTCATAAAACTTCTCTTGAGCCTGAAGGCTGGATTGCTTTATCAAAACTTCCTTAAACAGTGCCATATAGTCGTTGCTGCCGGCCTTCAGTGCCTTCAAACCTTCTGTCTCAGCTTCGATTTCTTTGGCCAGCTTATCCAACTCCGCCTTCATTTTATTATATTCAGCGGCAACATCCGCCCTGTACTTCTCGCTTTTCTTACAATCCCTTAGAATATTCTGAACACTGACAACACCAATCTTCAAAGGTCCTTTATTACCTTCGGATTCGGCGGAGTTTGCTTCATAGCCGGCCGACAAAATAATTGCAACTGTCAGGCAACTCAATATTATCAATCTAATTTTCATATGTTGTCCTTTCCTTAATTTTTTGTCGCTTCTGATTCACAAACAATAATTAATTAAAACAGTCTTCCCACTGAGAAGCTGAAAACCTGCTCATCGTCACTGTCATCTTTCATAAACGGTGCGGACAACTCAAACCTCATTGGAATTGGCCCGAACCACTGAGGAAGCAATATTTGGATACCCGTGCCTATTGCCGCGCGATAGCCGCCGGTTTCAACCGCTCCGCTGTCCACGAAAAACAACGCTCCAAAATTATCGCTCACCAAAGGAACAACAACCTCGGCGTTGGCTATAAATATCCAGTCACTGCCTATCGGGTCTTTGCGCTCAGCGTTCATAACATTTGTCTGCAGCCCCCGAGGACTAACACCTCGATAATCGAAACCTCTTATACCGTAAAGGCCCGTCCCGCCGCCGTAAAATTTTTCAAAAACAGGCGCATCACCCACTATGGCAGCCCCAAGCACCTTGGTCGCTAAAACGGTTTTTCGCTCAGACAAATCTTCATAAAGCGTCTTGTAACCCCTGTGAACGCCTCTTGCTATCCCAAAGGAGTGGTCGCCATCCACCTGTTCGTAACTGACATTAAAGCTGTAACCTTCACTCGGCATAAACTTATTGTCGGTAAGGTCCCTGCCGAAACCCACCTTAATGCCGGCAAGAAGGTTATTGCCTGCAACGTCTCTTATTTCCTGTGGAGCGTCGAACTCTATATCATCAATTTTAACATTTTCGACTCTAAAGCCGATACTTTTGCGCCAGTGGTTTTTCTCACGTTTCTCAAAACCGACATATCCCTTCGTACGTTTCTCATCATAACTTTCCTGCCATCTTTCATAGCTTGAACCAATCACATCAAGGGATACCGGCTTGTCATTAAGATATGGTTCGGTAAAGCTAATCGAATATTGGCTGACGTCTGTACCAGGCTGAAGGGCAATTCTCAGAGCTTGTCCTGCTCCCTTAAACGCCTTGCCGGTTATAAATTCACCAAAGCTTTTCGGCAAGTCGTGAATATCAAAATTCCTCTGGTCAAAAACAAGCTGGCCTATAACCCCGCTGTCACTGCCAACACCGGCACCGAGCATCACAGACCCGGTTTGACCTTCAACAACACTTACCTGGGCATCTCTCTGGCCTGGAATATCACCACTGGGTGTTATAGCTGCCGCCTCCGTTAATACCGTCCTCTGTATTAATTTCTCTAAGTACCCGCTGCCGTCTCCCTGGGCGGTGTCCGCGTTGTACCACTGCCCTGGTTGAAAATCATATTCATCCAGAACACGTCGTATAACTCTGTCCTGAGTCTCTTCATTGCCTGTTATGTTAATCAGACCGATGCGAAAACGCTCACCCTCCGATATAGATATTTCGAAGTTCACTTTATCTTCGGAAACAAACTTGATGTTATTCTCGATTCTCATGTCGATAAAACCATTCTCACGATAGAGTTTAACAACACTCCTGACATCAGATTCTGCTCTTAGCTTATTGAAGATTTGATGTTCCTGAGATTTGAAGCCCGCACGTATAGTTTCTTCATCAAAATGGTGCTCACCGCTAATAACGATTTCCTCAATAACATAAGCCGGTCCCTCTTTTATTACGAAAGTTACGAGGGCTTTGCTACGGTCCTGAGTAAATTCACTTCTAATCTCTATACTGCTGTCCAGATACCCTCTTTGGTAATAGAAATCCTGAAGTTTTCCTAGCGCCTTATTGACGTGTTCTGTTAAATAGTACCGGGGAAAAACATAAAAACGTTTTTTCTTTAGTTTAACTGCCTTCTCAAGCGCACTGGTCTTTATACCCTTATTGCCATCGAACTTCACCGCCGCTATTTTAACTCTCGGCCCCTCATCAACCGTATAAAGCAGTTTGCCGAATGACATGTCTTCCGCAGTCAGTTTCACTGTAGCAAAAGCATAACCTTTCTTTTGATAATACATAGCGAGGCTTTTTGCTGCCGACTCAGCTACAACGGCATCGAGGTAATCACCAATCTTAAAACCCAGTTCTTTCTTCAGCTTCTCGGCTTTGTACTTATGGTTTCCAACAATTTCAATCGACCTGACAAGATTGCTCTCGACAACAACAAATGTCAATTGGATTTTGTCCTCGGAAACGACTGTATTATAATAACTGTATTCAACACCCTTCAACTCTGCTATCCGCTTTACGTCACCAGCCGCTGTAGCCGGGTCAAACAACTGACCTACCCTGCTGCGAACTTTGGATAATACCTCGTTGTCGGTTATAATAAGATTACCAGCCGTTCGAATGCTCTCTATAATAAGTTCTTCTGTCCGCTCATTTGCCTCCCTGGCATGTGAAAACACCGAACCACAACTTAAAACCATTATCAACGTAAAGTAAATCAGATATCCGTTCCTGCGCATAAGCTCTCCTAAAATGGTTCTTCCACGTGAGAGATATTTTCAAATCGAGTAAACTGTTCTTTGAACATCAACTGCACCAGGCCGGTTGGCCCGTTTCGCTGCTTGGCGATTATTATCTCCGCCTTGTTGTTCGGCTGGTACTCTTTATCACCGCGATGGTAATAATCTTCTCGGTGAAGCAGCATCACAACATCGGCATCCTGCTCGATACTGCCGCTTTCCCGCAAATCGCTCATTCTCGGCATATGACCTTCTCGGCCTTCTGGAGAACGATTCAGCTGGCTCAATACAACTACCGGAATATTCAACTCTCTCGCCAATGCCTTGAGGTATCTTGATATTGCCGTAATCTCCTGCTGGCGCGATTCAATTCGCCCGACACCTAAACTCATCAATTGCAAATAATCTACTATGATACACCGTATATCATGCTGGCTGTTGAGTCTTCTTGCCTTCGCTCGAAGAGCCAAAGGTGTCAGCCCCGCGCTATCATCGATATAAATCGGTGCTTCAGACAATAAACCGCAGACCTCCACAAGCTTCTGATAATCTTCGGTGCCGAGCATACCCTTCCTTACCAATTGGGCGTCTATCTCACTTTTACTGCACAAAAACCTCTCTGCTAATTGCTGCTTGCCCATCTCCAACGAGAATATCGCCACCGGGATCTTCTCCGCAACACCTATATGCTCGGCAACATTCAATGCCAGGCTGGTCTTGCCCATACTCGGCCTACCCGCTACGATTATCATCTCACCATTTTGCAGACCACAAGTCAGCTCATCAAGTTCATAGTAACCAGTCGCCAGCCCCGTAACGTGGCCACCCTTGCGCTTCTCGATAAGCTCATAAGCGCTCAACACCAAATCTTTCAATGAAGACGCTACACCGCTTATGTTTTTATCAGTAACGGCAAAAATCTTGCGCTCCGCCTCGTCAAGTTTTTGCGATGTCTCACCTGCTTCGTCGTAAGCCTCATCTAAAATTTCACCGGCTACAACTATAATCTCACGAAGCAACTGCTTGTCTTTGACAATATTGGCATAATACATCACATTCGCCGACGACGGAACCGATTCGAGAACTTTCGCTATATATTCGGCACCACCGACTTCTTCGAGCTGCTTGCGCTTCTCAAGCTCGTCACGAAGCAAAACCCCATCGAGTCCTTCCCCTCTGTTTTTCTCATAAAGTCCGATTATCGCTTCAAACATCATCTGGTGCTCGATTCGATAAAATGCCTCCGCCTTCACCAGTTCCACGACCTGGCTGATGCAACCCGGGTCGATTAGCATCGAACCCAACACCGCCGCCTCTGCAGCCAATGATTCGGGCATACTGCGACCGGCCAGCCCCGATACCACACCAGTGCCGCCACTTTGGTTAAGGGCGCTTCTTTCGTTAAGTATTCTTGTCGGTCGGTTCATTTTCTTCTCCCGCCTGCTCGGGATTTTCAACCTCTGGCGAATCTCCGGCAGCGGCCGAAAGACCCTCTTCCTCATTCACATGCGACCGGGCCATATCCTGCTCGGCTTTCTTAAACGCCGCAAGGTCCTCCCCTTCGGGGACAACAACAACGCTCACCGTTGCGGTCAAATCATCGGCGAATTTAAGCGTAACTGCCCTTGTTCCAACATCTTTTATATGTTCATGTAATTGTACTATCTCGTCCGCCACTTCGAATCCCTGTTCACGAAGGTTCGTTGCTATTTCTCTGGCTGTAACCGAACCGAACAAATGTCCCTGTTCGTTCGCCGCAGCCGCTATAACCGCCTCGGCGCCTTCCACTTCTTCGGCTGCCTTTCCCAGACGTTTCCTGTTGATTATCCTCTCTTCAGCACGCCTGGCTTTTTCATCTGCAAGAGAACGTAAATTAGCCTCCGTCGGAACTATCGCCAGACCCTGAGGAAGAAGATAGTTGCGCGCATAACCGGCACTGACTTCAACAACATCTCCAAGCCATCCGATTTTATCAATGTCCTCACAAAGCAAAACCTTTATCCCCTCGGAACTTTTTAAATCATTGGAATTTTCCCGTTTTTGCATCGCTTTATCCTCTTTGAATTACACAGTTGTCGTCATAACAACGCCAACGGCTCCTGTTTTTTCTACTTTGCTTGCTTATAATTAAAATTCTTTTACCTCCTTAGGCGGTAAAAGGTAAAAGGGCCATATATCTGGCACGTTTAATCGCCTTCTTGACCTTTCTTTGACAGCCGGCACAATTACCGCTGCGACGTCGCGAGTATATCTTGCCGCGATTTGTTAAAAGTTTCTGAAGTGTACCGATATCTTTGTAATCTACGTAGTTTGTGCCTCGTCTGCAGAAACGGCATTGTGTTTGTTCACCTCGTAAACCCCCGTGGCTGGTTCTACCCTTACGCTTGTCACGAGTGCCTGTAAATCCGCCGCCGCTTCTTTTGTTATCCATTGTTTTCATCTTTTACCTCATAGTTCGGGCAAGAAACCCTTGCATATGCCGTATCACATATTTCCCTTCTATCATTTATCATTTTAAAACGGTATATCATCTGCAACATTATCCTTAGCTGCCTGAGTGTTTGACTTGTCATAGCTTACATCGCCATTCCCGACACCACCCTTATCCGACGCACCGGGGGCACTGCCGAGAAACTGAAAGTTTTCAACTGTAACCCGGTGTTTACTCCGCTTCGTGCCGTCCTGGGCCGTCCAGCTGTCGAAGCTTAGCCTACCTTCAACTAACAGTGCTCGGCCTTTGCTCAGATACTTGTTGATATTTTCAGCCTGTCGTCCGAAAGCACGGCAGTCTACAAAACAGGTCTCTTCTTTTTTAGTCCCGTCTTTGCCCGTCCATTTCCGGTTCACCGCCAGACCAAATTCAACCACTGCCGTCTC
>CAZTKW010000001.1:14829-22386 GCA_964614315.1 uncultured Pirellulales bacterium | reverse complement strand
TTGGAAGATAAGACAACTGAGGGTCACGAGTCAGATTGCCCATCAAAAATATCTTATTAAAATTAGCCATGTCAAAACTCCTTTATTGATTCTACAACTTCAGCCTGCAAACCTGAGAACTACGGACCTGTCTCAGCATCTTTTTCTTTCACGTCCTCTTCGCTTTCAGCCGGTTTCGTTGCCGGTTCGTCACTTTCTTCTGACTCAGCCTGCTCTGCTTCAGCCTGTTCCGTTCCCGGTTCGTCACTTTCTTCCGACTCAGCCTGCTCTGCTACCGACAACACCGCTTCAAATGATTGGTCATCAGCAACCGCCGAAGATTTGGTTATTTCTTCGGCTTCTTCGGTAACAACTGATTCTTCCGCCTCAGTAACAGCCTTTTGGCTTTGTCTTTCAACCTTCATAAAAGGCGTATCTTTTTCGATATCCTCCTGACTCATTGACTCGGCACTTAGAATCAGAACACGCATAATGCGTTCCGAAAGTTGAACTTCTCTTTCGATACTGCGAATTTTTGTGCCGTCGACTCGAAAGTAACAGAGAATATACGTCCCTCGACTGTGGCTTCTAATATCGTAGCTGAGCTTACGTTCATCCCACTTATTAATTGAGACTATCTCCGCATCAGCTTTTTTCAGGATTGTCTCGATGGTCTTATTAACTCCGTCCCAGTCCGATGCCGCCTGGGCTGAATCAACAAGAAACATGGCCTCATATAATTTTTTAACGACAGTTTCCAAGCCTGGTACCTCCTGTTAAATCTAAAACAGTTAATAATTCTTTATTTTCTTTCATAGATAAAATAAAAGTTCAAAACTCATTAAACTTATTCATTGCCGACTCGATTCCATGTTCGGCCCACCAAAGCACGGCTTCTTTGGCGCTTTCAATCGCCTCATTAAGAACCGCAGCCTCTGGCTCTGCCGGTTTATCCAGGACATAATCTTCAGCAGCCCTTCTGCCGCTGGGGCCGATGCCTATTCGCAAACGCCCGAATTCGTCCGTGCCCAGCTTTTCTATAATATCAGCAAGACCATTATGACCACCCGAAGAGCCTTTACGTCTGATACGAATCTTGCCCGGCTCAAGGGCCATATCGTCGCTTATCACAAGCAAATCCGGCAGCGAAAGCTTATAAAAACCCATCGCCGTCGCAACTGCCTGACCGCTGCGGTTCATAAACTCCCACGGCTTTAACAATATTAACTTTTTACAATACTCTAATCCGCCCTCGCCGAAAACCGCACCGAATTTCTTCTTTCTAACCTTTATATCCAGTCCACAGCTAAGCGAATCTATTACCTTAAAACCGGCGTTGTGCCGTGTATCAACATACTCGTCGCCAGGATTACCAAGACCGACAACAATTTTAATCCCAGGCATAACTAATCATCTCACTGCTTACTTTTCAGTACCGCAAAACTCGTCCCAACCTGCTTTGAAGCAAAGATATACCATTTATTCAGACCCATATATTGGGGACGATTATATTTTCCATTACTTACCTTCTTCTTCTGAAGATTCTTCTTCACCTTCTTTCACCTCACCGATAACCTCCGGTGCAGCCGGCTCTTCTTCCTCAATCTCTTCGGTACTCTTGGCCGCAGCAACCAGGCTACACGTAATAAGCAGCGTCGATGGTGAGCTTACCAACGTCAGACCCGCCGGCAGCTCTGCATCACTGGCATGAAGCGAATCTCCTACACCTACCTCTTTGACAGATAACACAATAGTTTCCGGAATATCACTTACTTTGCACTCTATCTCCAGATGGTCCACATGCCCTTCTATAATCCCGCCTTCGTGAGTGCCTTTGGCTGTCCCTTTAAGCTCGATGGGAACTGTCACCTTGACCGTCTCGGTAACATCGACTCTCATCAGGTCAACATGAATGATGTTCTTCCCCAAATGGTCGTACTGAAGTTCCTTAAACATCACTGTTTCTTTCTTTCTGCCAATTTGAACTTCCACTACGCGCTGTCCGTGATGAAGGCCTTCTACTAAATTGTGCCTATCTAAAGAAAGAGAAACCGGTTCCTGTTTATGGCCGTACATAATGGCAGGTATCCGGCCTTGCTCACGTACCTTCGCCGCGTGCTTTGAACCTGTATGTTCTCGAATCTCCCCTTTCAAAACCAAATTCTTTTCCATAACTTCCTCACATATCGTTCTGTCTATATACTGTTGAGTATCCAAAAACAAAAAGTATAAAAGTTTATTAATTAAAACAAGCTGCTGACCGATTCGTTTCTGTGAATTCTTTTTATCGCCTCACCCAACATCGATGAAACGCTCAAAACTTTGATAATATCAAGTTCACACGCCTGTTTTACCAGCGGAATAGTATCTGTAACAACAACCTCATCAATTGAAGTCTCCCCAAGACATCCCAGTGCCTCACCTGCAAAAACTCCGTGTGTAGCGCCGACATATATCTTTTCTGCCCCGCGCTCTTGAACCAGCTTTGCAGCACTGCACAATGTACCAGCCGTGGCGATTATATCGTCGCACATCAGAATATTTCGACCCTTAACGTCTCCTATTATTTCCTGCGCCTCAACCTCACTGCCGCTTATTCGTTTCTTGTGCACAATCGCCAGTTCTCCTCCAAGCTTCGAAGCGTATTTGGATGCGGTCTTCATATTACCGACATCCGGGGAAACCACCGTCAGTTTATCGATTTTCCTATCAAGAAAATATTTGGACAATACCAGCTCCCCTGTCAAATGGTCGACAGGTATATCGAAAAAACCCTGTAGCTGGTATGCGTGCAGGTCTATTGCTATCACCCTGTCGGCGCCAGCCGTTGTGATAAGATTGGCTACAAGCTTCGCCGTAATAGGAACTCGTCCTTCGTCTTTCCTGTCCTGACGAGCATATCCAAAATAAGGCACTACCGCCGTAATACGCTTTGCGCTAGCTCTTCGAAGACAATCAAGATAGATTAATAGCTCCATAAGGTGCTCATCAACCGGATTGCAGGTTGACTGAACGACAAAGCAGTCCCTGCCCCGAACATCATCTTCAAGCTTGATATATTTTTCACCGTCAGGGAACCTCTCTATCTTCACGCCGCCAAGAGGAATATCTAAATACTTACATACCGCTCTGGTCAAACCCGGATTGCTGCTGCCAGAAAATATCTTCAGATTATCATTCAGGAACATTGCTTTTTCCCTTTTCACCAAATTTATTGATATTTTCCTGAGAAACTACTGTTCCAGGTTCAATATTTGAATCGTCCTTCAACTCTAAAGGAGCTATTAGTATCGCACCGGAACCTATATAGCAGTTATTTCCTATAGTCATTTGATTTATCTTCTCCCCGTCGAAGTTGGCTGTTATCGACCCGGCTCCTATATTGACCTTCTCTCCGACGCGAGCGTCACCGATATAGCTGTGGTGTCTGGCACGAACGCTCCGCCCCAGTGTAGAGTTTTTAATCTCTGTAAAGACACCTAACACAACGTCATCCTCTAAAACTGTTCCTCTTCTCAGGTAAGCAAACGGCCCGATTCGACACTCTCGTCCGATTTTGACCTCCCCGTGAATATATGTGAACGGCTCAATTTGCGTGTCCTGACCGATTTGCGCCCTCACGTCAATCCACGTATTATCAGGGTCAACTATCGTTACACCGTTGTCCATCAGCTTCCGCTGAATCCTCCTCTGCATAATTTTGCTTGTCTTGCTAAGCTGCTCTCTGCTGTTAATGCTCAGGGCCTCTTCCGGAAGCACTGCCGTAACAGCCACAACCTTCAAACCCGCTGTAAGCATAATAGACAATACATCGGTCAGGTAATATTCATTTTTAACATTGTCAGGCTTGACTTTGTTCACTGAATCGAAAAGAATCTTGTTATTGAATAAATAATAGCTCGGGTTTACTTCTTTAATCGCCCGCTGTTCGGCCGTGCAGTCCCCGTCTTCGACAATACCCTGGATATTGCCGTACATATCCCGGATTATTTTCCCGTATCCGCTCGCATCTTCCAGCACCGCCGTTGCAAGTGTTGCCGCAGGTCGTGACCTTTTGTGCATACTAAAAAGCGTTTCCAGAGTCTTGGAGCGAATCAGAGGTCCGTCACCGCAAAGAACCAATGTTTCACCCTCAAAATCCCTTAAATGATCCTCACAGCACATAACTGCATGAGCTGTGCCTTTTTGCTCTGTCTGAGTGACCCAGATAATATCTTCGTTTTCGCCGAATTGTTCTTTAACCTGCTCGGCCCCGTAGCCAACCACAACATACATCTTTTTGACATCGACCTCTCGACAGGCATCCAGAACATAAGCAAGCATAGGCCTGCCGCACACCTCGTGAAGAACCTTCGGCAACTGCGTATTCATCCGTCTGCTAACGCCTGCCGCCAATATTATCGCCACTCTTTCTGACATCTGTTCCTGTCTTGATAAAAAACCATCAACACTTATTTCCAAACCTACCCGACCAGGACTTGAACCTGGAATGTGGGCACCAAAAGCCCATGTGTTACCAATTACACCATCGGGTAACACAAATACACAAAAGCAAAACACTTCTGATTTTCTTCCTGTTGTCTTCTGCTCTTATGCTCACGGTGACCTTCTTGTATAGGTCCGACCTGGCTCCGTCGGAGGCTTGAGTCAGCCAAGCCGTGATTCTGCTGACCCCAAAACACTGACTATTTATCATTCCTAAATAATCAATCGCAAACTACCCCTTGCGGCGGAGCATTTTAATCGCCAAAATATAGCCTATTCACTATTACTAAGCAACCTTTTTTTATTTTTCTCAAAAAATCACTAATATTACTGCAAAAACGCAGTTTTTTACAAAAAATATCGCCTGCCGGTTTCCTACTGCACAGATACATCCTATTATTTTTTGAGGTATTCCTTCAAAATTTTCTGCGCCAGCTCATCCGAATCCCCGTATTGTTTCCTCAGCCGCTTCAGCTCCCCCTTGAGTTCTGCCACAACACCTGCATAATCCGGTTCATCGTAAACATTGTTCAATTCGTTCGGGTCTTTTTCCAAATCATACAACTCCCACGCATCGATATCATAATAGAAGTGCATCAACTTATATCGCTTCGTCCGCACTCCGTAGTGCCGTTTTACCATATGCACAGCCGGATATTCGTAATAGTGGTAGTACATCGATTTGCGCCAATCCCCCGGAGTTTTGCCGCGCAATAGCCGCCGCATACTTCGCCCCTGCATATCACCCGGCTTCACTGCACCGGCAAAGTCAAGAAATGTCTCGGCAAAATCCAGATTCAGAACAATATCACTACTGACCGAACCCGACTTGATTTCTCTCGGATACCGCACCAGAAGAGGCATTCGCAGCGACTCCTCATACATAAACCGCTTGTCGAACCAACTGTGGTCGCCTAAATAAAAACCCTGGTCGGAAGTATAGAACACGACCGTATTCTCAGCCAAACCGGATTCATCGAGATAATCCAGCAGCCGTCCGACATTATCATCAACCGAAGCAATACATCGCAGATAATCCTTGATATACCGCTGGTATTTCCACTTCTTTAGCGCCTCCTCGCTAAGCCCCGCCGGCGGGATCGTTTTAACATCTGCCGGCTGCAGATGACGTTCTATCGTCATCTCCTGCTGCCGCGCCGCATCGCTGCGAGTTTTGTAATCGTCGTTAAATGTCTCCGGCACTGGAATATCGACATCCTCATACATCTTCGCATGTTTTTCATCCGGCTGCCAACGCCGATGTGGTGCCTTGTGATGATACATCAGGCAAAATGGTTTCTCGCTCGTACGATTTTTCAGCCAGTCCAGACAAAAATCTGTAATTAGGTCGGTCACGTAACCGGTGTATTTTTTATTCTCGCCCATCTCGATGAACGCCGGATTATGATAAGCGCCCTGACCCGGCAAAACGTTCCAGTAATCAAAGCCGGTCGGCGAGCTCTTAAGGTGCCATTTGCCTACCATTGCCGTCTCGTAGCCAGCAGCTTGCAGCAGCTTGGGAAATGTCTGCTGCTCACCGTCGAATCTCTCGCGATTGTCAATCACGCCGTTGAGATGGCTGTATTTGCCCGTCAGTATCACCGCACGGCTCGGCGCGCAGATACTGTTCGTACAGAAGCAGTTTTCAAAAAGCATCCCCTCCTGAGCCAGGCGGTCGAGGTTGGGCGTCTTGTTGATTCTGCTGCCGTAACAGCTCAATGCGTGCGATGCATGGTCGTCTGTCATAATGAAAATGATGTTCGGCCTTTTGCCGGACTTCTCTCCCGAAAAAAGTCGCATAACACCGGAACATCCCGGCAGCGCCAATGCCGCCGCACCAAGACCCGCCGCCTTCATAAAGTCGCGTCGACTAAAAATAGGCTTATTCATTTCTCTTCCTTTCCTGTAAACGCAGTTTTTTCAAATTCCTGCTTATAAAATTAATCTATCCGGCGTACCTGCACCGCCTTAAGGTCCATAACCTTTTCGCCCGGCTTCGTCACCGCCTTGACCGCAAGCCTCGTCCTGCCCTTTTTAAGCCTCACAGTACCAACCGACAGAGAAGACCAGACTTTCTCATAAACTTCTATCCGCTTCACGCGGTCGGGGCTGGGCACCGGCTCCGGATTATGAGCATTTCTTACTATACTCTCCGAACTCTCCCCCCCTATCTCCACTCTAACCTTCGCCCCTACGTTTTCTTTCGCACACACATACCTCAGTGTAACCTCAAAACGCCCCCCCTTAACAACCTCCACCTCCCACCACGGATATGCCTCGGTACTCGTCCAGTTCGTAATCCAGTCATTCGCCCACCCGGAGCTGCCGTTGTAACTGATGCCCTCTCTCGAAGCAGGCTCCAGAAATGCCTCATGACCAGGCAGCACAACTACCGGCCATTCCGGATAACCTATATGAATGGGCAGCGGGTCAAAGCCGGCCGTAGTAACATCAACAACAGCCTTCTCGTAAGCTTCGCTGAGTTTCTTTGTTATCCGAGGGTGTTTTTCAGAAACATCTTCTTTCTGCTCCGGGTCAACTTTCATATCATAAAGTTCCCACCCTCTCCTCGCCTTGACCGCTCGCCACCGCTGCGTCCGAACAGAACCCGGCACCGTCACCCCGTCCCGACGCGGAAACTTAAACGTAAATATCATTCTGTCCGGCTGTTTCGTTCCCTCCCCCATAAGCAGCCCTGCAAGGCTAATACCATCAAGCGGCAGCGTCCTGGGCATTTCAACACCACACAACTCAACAAGCGTCGGCAGCAGGTCAATGTGCGAACTTATTTCTTCGATGGTTTGCCCAGCTTTGATATGTCCCGGCCACCGCACAAAAAGCGGTACACGAACTCCGCCCTCGTTTTCGCTGCCCTTTCGCCCTTTCATCCCGCCGTTGTATCGGTTCGTATTTGGCCCGTTGTCCGTCGTAAATAACACTATTGTGTTATCGCTCAGTTGCAACTCATCGAGCCGCTTCAGAATCCGCCCGATATTGTCGTCAAGATTCTCACACATCGCATAAACGCACGCCAGCTCGTCGTCGAGCCCTCGCTCCTTGTATTTATCGAAGTATTTGTCCGGCACCTGGAAC
>CAZTKW010000001.1:0-14819 GCA_964614315.1 uncultured Pirellulales bacterium | reverse complement strand
TTCTCAATGAACCCTATCGCCGCATCGGTCAACACATCGGTAATATAGCCCCGGCTTGAAAATTCTGTGCCGTTGCGTTCCAGTTGAGTATTGAAATAGTTGTTCCAGTGACCGCTGCAGAAACCCACAAACTCATCGAATCCCTGACCGTTGGGGTGATACGGATAATGTGCACCGTTATGCCATTTACCGAAACAGCCCGTAGCATAACCCCCCTCCCTGAGCGCCTCGGCTATCGTAACCTCTTCGCTCCGCATATTTTCATAACCGCGGGTAACTCCGTGCGTGCCGGTCCGCAGGTGGTAACGCCCCGTCAATAAAGATGCCCGCGTCGGCGAGCATACCGGACTGACAAAAAACCTGTCGAACCGCGCCCCCTCGCCGGCCAGCCTGTCCATTACCGGCGTATCGATTATATCATTGCCGTGAGACCGAATATCACCCCACCCCTGGTCGTCGGTTAGGATCAAAAGAACATTTGGCCGCCTCTTAATCGTCTCCGAAGCCCCTCGCACCATCTCCACAAATCCCCCCACCGAAAATGCCGCCGCCCCAAAACCCGCAACCTTCAAAAAATCGCGCCGCGTCAGTTCGTCACTCACTTTCTAATCTCCTTCCAAATCCTGTTTTGAAAAAGCCAAAATGAAATTCGACCGCATATCAGCCATACAATATTAAAAGAAAATAAGCCGTCATTAGCAAACACTTATCGAAGCAAACACGATAAATATTGAAAATACCTTCATTACGAGTGAAACGAGGAAGCTATTTCAGAATTCAACATAAGGGTAAGTAGGACAGAATATTTCATTTGTAGGTGATGAAAAAAACCTTAAGCCCCGTATCACAACCTGCTTACTGGAACCGGTACGGAAGAAGAATCTCCAGACAACAGCTTTGTGTTTTGGAAAAGACACGTATGCATCAGCAGATGTCAGTGGCTCCCGGCACACATCAACAAATCCTCCCTGCTGTTTAGCTTGAATGCGTACCTCATGAGCCCGGTGATATTTGCCGCTATGCTGAGAATGAACCGCAACCTTACACAACGTCACCGGAACAGGAAACGTCAATGTTGCACTAACCCAGCCTGTCTCTGTAATCTGTGAATGCCACATCCTGTGAGCATTAAAACCTGAATTCTCAGGCTTGATCATATTGTGAACAATATTGGATATCGAACTGTCATTTGTTTCGCCGGAATCCGTTTCGACTTTTATCTGGTAATCCTTTTGACTGGGAAATTTACCTTTTGGAGCTAATCGAAAGACGGTTTTACTAATCTTGTAGTCTGAGGGAATGTCAATAGCCGGGTCAAAATAGAAGTTTGGAAAAACTTTTTTATTTTTCGCCAAAGCCCGTAGATCTTCAGGAATCAGGACACCAGGCTTTTTCGGAGGCCGAAAACCTTTCCAGTGATGCTCTTTGTTGTAGGACATAATTGAACGGTTCTTTTGCTGGTCATAGCCATAACAATCTATATGAACCAGTCCGAAACTATGCCCAAGTTCATGCTGCAATGAAGACTGAAACCAAAGAACATTATCCAATGCGTAAGATGAAAAGTACACGAGCCCTCCTCCTCCATTAAATCCAGGATTAAAGGGGCGACCACCACCTCCTGGGCAGTCGTCTTTGTGGTTCATTGTAATAATTACCAGGACATACGGACAGTTAAAGCGATTCCATTCGCATTTTGCAAATATCTCACTTAAAGGTTCGTAGTTCATTTTGTTTGGTTGATCTTTCAATCTATAATGATCAACAGGGCGTTGGCCATGAACAACTAATGGTGGTTTCTTTTCAATTTCAAAAGTATCACGGTTTTTAAGCATCTTTCTGTAGTACCGCTGGGATAATCGAAGATGTTTCGTTAATTTTTGTATATGATGCTTAGATGGTTCCTTCTCACCTAAAGGGACGAAAAATACGGGCATAACCTTGACGTGTTCTGGGACATCACCTTCATCAATCGACGCACACAAAGGCTGTAAAGGCAATAATAGAAAAATAGATAAGAAACACAATATTCTGCAATGCAGAATTTTATGATCCCGATATTTCTCATTTAGCACTTTTTGAAACACTTTCCCGCCTTTCAATTCCACGATAATATCAAAATCTTCTTTCAACTGCAATCGCTGAAATTTTAACGACCTTGCAGTTGTAAAAAGAGAGGACAATCCATATAACCATACACTCCCCCGAACTCCAAAGGGCGATATGTTCTGGACACCAAACAGCGTACAAATATAATAAAAATCAATTAGCTCAGCGAAAAACATGTACATGTAGATGCCTCTCGCCGGCGAAGATGACATTCCCTTCCTCGCCTAATTGTACGAAATCCCGCACGTTTCTATAAAGATTTTTTTACCCTGAATATGGTCTCCCCCCACGGCCCGAGCTTAACACGCCCTGATGGAATAACTCTCAAACTCCGCAGGTCCTCGACGGTTCCGACCCCCCCGCATCCCTTTTCACCCTTGAGTACGAATTCAACCGCCTGCCCTCCGAGGTTGCTCGCATAAACAAGGTAATCGTCTTTCCGCTCCACCGACCGCACCTCCACACCCGTTATCAGCCTGCCCTTGCTGTCAACTGCAACTACCGGACGCTTAAGCCCTAATTGCTCCACCAAAGGCGCCAGAAATTCGTGGTAGCTCTGTGAGACAAGCGGCGAGGCAAGGTAATATATCAGCCCCTTACCGTGCTTGACCAGTACAACAGCCGGTTTACCGTCATCAAACCTGCCCAATACGGAGTTCTTGCCTGCATCGAGACTCTGGACAAGCCCCTTCGTTTCAAGACTCGGCTGTTCATTGTCGAAAATATCCGCCCTTTCCGTGCGAACTGTCCTTCTAACATCCCCGTAAACAATCGTCTGCGTAAAACTCTGGTCGTAGTTCTGCACCAGCTCGCCCTCGCCCAGAACCTGCGGCAGGGTGATATCGGTCACCTTCAACCCAAGTCCCGTAACCCTGTCGTTCTCTCTGGCATACTCATCGAAAAGGAACGACTCCGGGGCCACCACGGCAACCCCGCCATTTTCAACATACTCCAGCACCGCATCCACCACCTCGTCCCGGCTGTACTTCACAGCAGGAACTATCAGCAGCTTGAAACGGGAAAGCTTCCCTGCAAGTATCTGCTTCTCACTCACAAACCCGAGCCGGCACCCAAGATATCGCGCACCTTCCCACATCGAAAAAACAGCATCGAGGTAAGGGGTTCGCCCGGCGCGTATCAGTTGCGGTGGAACCTGAAGAATACTGCTTTTAGAGTATAGGATGGCAAGCTCCGGCTCCGGACGCGTAAATTCCGCTATTTCGCTGCGCAGACGCCGTATATCCAGACCAATTCTCAGCACCTCTGCCACCTCGCTCAGCGGGATAGACCAGCTGTGGGGTATCGCCGGCTCAGCGAAAGATGGAAATTCCCGGCTTGAGCTTTGAGGCCACCACCATTTCGTTATCGAAGATTTGCCGTGAAGAAAATGAAGAAGGATATTGTGAACTCCCCCTCCCATCTCCGGCTCTACCATAACTTTCCTCTCTTCGCTAAGTGATAGAAATAAGTCGGAAAAAATATTGCTCCCGCCCGACTCGTTCAGTATTACGTCGTCAACCTCGTTGATTATCAGCTCCTCGTCTATTCCCGTCGTGCTGTTCTGCGAATTAAGCATGCTCGACGTGCCCCCGGCGTTTATGGCGACCTCCGTATCCAGCTTGCGGATTTCCGACTTCACCCACTTAAGATAATCCGTAAATCGCCGGTTGTTGAAACACGCCCAGTCATACCAGGCTGCACGGTTGACGCCGTCCACCGGCCGTGCATTAAGCGTCGCCGGTGCTCTTATCTCCTCAAAGGACTTGTAATCCGTCCCCCATATCTTGTTCACCGTGCCGAGCTTTTTATGCTTGTCCTTCAGCCACTCGACAAACATCTGCTGGCTCCGCTCGCAGTAGCAGATATACATCAGCTCGTAAGCCATAATATTATACAAAAGATGCGGATTGTTCTTCCATTCATTGTAGCGCCTTTTCATATACTCCAGCACCGCCCGCCGGATATCAGGGCTTTCAAGGCATATCACCACGTTTTCCTTTCTTCCGCCCATCGACCACCTGTCCTTGATTAAATGTCCGCACCAGCCGTCCCACCCAACCCTGTGCGTATCGGGATATTTATGGAACGCCTCGTAAACAGGCGATGTCTCGATATCTCCCCGCGACCCGCCGCCAACCGTATAGCTCTCAAGACGATGGTCCATCGGTGCGAAAAAGTCCAGAAGAGGCCCGTTGTTGATGCGTATCATTGAAAATAGAATCACAGGTTCCCCGTACTCGTCCCGAAAATAGCCGTCCGCCTGTTTCAGCCCGCGAAGAGCAGGATAAGTCGGTACCACAGTTGCCGGGCTTACCTCCGTTATCTCCTCTTGCGATTCCTCACCTCTTTCCCTGGCCGACAGAAATGTTACTATCCCGTTTCTGGCCCTGCGGCAGCTCGAAATTACATAATCTAAAATCTCCTTTTCTTCCTTCTCCCCCTGAAACCACACACACTTGGACCGAAGTCCCAGCCCAATGTCAGCCGTAATCAAAGGAATTTTCCAGTAAAGCCCCTGATGCCCCTGCAAAATTGCAAAGTCTAATTCCCGCTTCAGCAGCCTGACCTCTTCTTCCGCCTCCGCTCGCAGTCTCACAATCTCGCCGCTCGGCGTAATCTCATCCATCGGCCCGGCCAGCGAAGGGTAAACATACCTGTCATCTATCAGCACCCGGCAGTCGCGAGCATCGACCGCAGACGCTGTTTCCGGCCCCTCATCTCCGCTGACCAGCCGGATATTGTCGATATAGACTGCCCCCGCCCCAATCCTCCCGAAACCGAGGCTGAACTTGCGGATTTTATCCACCGCAAGGGCCCTGTCCCCGTCTTCCACTCTCGCCTTTTGCACTAAAAACTCGAAATGGTTCCACCCCCTGTTCAAAAATATCTTTTGCCCGCTGTATGACTGGCCGTACGTTTCCGCATGTTCATCCGAGCCTATCTCGTCCGCAATTTGAATCGAACCGACCTCAATCGTATCACCGGGATTGTAAATATCGAATTTAAGAAGATTATATGCGCTCCAGTCACGGGGCAAAGCCTCACTCACTATGCTGCGCGACCTTCGGCCGGTCAAATCGACCTTAAGGCACTTTTCCCCGTGTGCCGGGTATTCACTCGATAATGAAACCGCCCCGCTCCAGCGCTCGAGAGAAGACTTGTCCTCGAAGTCATCTAAAACCAGCGTATCTCCTGCAACACGCCCGCAAAAACAAAATAAAACACAAAACACAAAAACTATTGATAATAATAATTTAGAACGGTTCATTTTAACCTCCATCCTTCTTTTTCAAATTTTTCAAATACCGGCCTAACCGGCTGAACATTACAACCACGCAATAATATCAAATTCTTCCTTGCTTTGGCAAATGATTTAATCCACCCCATTGTTATTTCCTATCCCCAACCATCACCTGACACTTTCAATCCTCGTCTTCTTCAACACATCCCTCCGTTCGAGTTAGCTTGCGCTCTAATGTCTTCTGAGCTTTCTCGACCCACTGAATAATCCGGCTTGGCATGAGAATTAAGAAAAAACCAACGGCAAGCTCAAGAACATCTCTGAGAACTGGTATAACGTAATGCAGGAAAAATGTGGCTGTGCCTCTATATCCTGGGGATTGCTTAAGCCAAAAATCCCCCAAAAGAGTCAGTGAAGACTTAACAAACTCTGGTATCGCATGCGCCAAAACATAAAAGCCTAAAAGTACGATTCCCAAACTCAGCAGCTTATGTTCCTCTGGCCATCCGGGTAATTCACTATCTTTGTCAAGCCCTACTTTTTCAGCAATCCAGCATGTTCGGAACAGCAGAACATTCGCAAACCAAATTGCCAGAACAAAATACGCAAGCAATCCTATCACATGCAGCAATACTCCGATAACTCCGTAAGAATCACTGGTCTGACCACCTAAGAACATAACACTACTAAAAGATATAATTTGAAGTGTTAGGAAAATCGCCCACCAAAGACACAGCAGCCCCAAAAGCTTTGTCCCAACTATAAACAATCGCCTCATAATCGCTCTCCTGTTCTTGAATTTGTTTTGATTACAATCAGACACTTCCCATATTAAAAGCTTAGATATACAACCAAGCCTTTCAATCCCGCAATAATATCAAATTCTTCCTTGCTTTGGCAAATGATTTAATCCGCCCCATTGTTATTTCCTATCCCCCAATCAGAACCGAGCCAATACCTTCTGGACACCAGCCGGCTTATAAATATAATAAATCCCGTTTACATTACTGGAAACCGATATGGCCTTATTTGATTACGGAATAATTCTTCTATACTTCATCATCGTCATCGGTCTCGGCTTCTGGTATCAAAAACGCGCCTCAAAAAACCTCGAATCATATTTCCTCGGCTCAAGGACCCTCCACTGGCTCCCCCTCGCCATGTCAGGCTCGGTCTCGAACTTCGACATCACAGGAACAATGTGGATTGTCTCACTCCTCTTCTTCCTCGGAATGAGGTCTATGTGGCACCACTGGATGTGGGGTGTTCTAATGGGAGCCTTCTTCCTCGCCTATATGGGCAAATGGGTCCGCCGCTCCAACGTTATGACCGCCGCCGAATGGATGAAGACCCGCTTCGCCGATGACACCGGCGGCAGACTCGCTCGAACCGCCTACGCATTAATGGCAATCCTCACACAGGCCAGCTTCATCGGTTACGCCTATCAGGGCATCGGCAAATTCGCCTCCGTCTATATACCCCTGGAATCCCTCGCCCAATACACCTCCTCCCCGTTCCTCCAAAAGCTCTTCACCATATACGAACCCGACTGCCTCGCCGCAGCAATCATCACAATAACAACCCTCTACGTCATTCTCGGCGGTCTCTACAGCGTCGTCGTAACCGATGTCATCCAGACCGTCATCCTCACTCTCAGCAGTATCTTCATCGCATACCTCGCATGGTCAAGGCTCTCTCCCGCCCTCCTCGACCAACTGCCACCCGACTGGACCTCGCTAACCGTCCCCTGGCAAATAGAAAAATTCGCCGCAACCGAAAACGCCCACTTCCAGTTTTTCGGCGCGCTCGTCATCGTCTGGGTATTAAAGGGCCTCCTGATGAATGCCGGCGGCCCCGCGCAAATGTATGACTTCCAGAGATTCCTCGCCGCCAAAAACCCACGCGACGCCGCTAAAGTCGGCGCAGCCTGGAGTTTCTTCCTCGTCGTCCGCTGGGCAATGGCCGCCGGAATCACTCTCCTGGCTCTAACCGCCGTCACAGGCCTGACCGACCCCGAAAAAGTTATGCCCCACGTCCTCCAGAAATTCCTCCCCATCGGAATAAGGGGCTTCGTCATCGCAGGCCTCCTCGCCGCCTTTATGTCAACCTTCAGCTCCACCGTCAACAGCGGAGCCTCCTTCATCGTACGCGACATCTGGCAGCCATACTTCCGCCCCAATGCCTCCGCCGCCCGGTCAATTCGTTTCAGCCGCATAGCAACCGTTCTGCTCGTCCTGCTCGGCATCCTCATCGGACTCCAGGCCGACTCCATCGCCAAAATTTGGGGCTGGATGATGATGTCACTCGGTGCCGGCGTAATAATCCCAAACGTCCTCAGGTGGTACTGGTGGAGAATGAACGGCTTCGGATATGCCCTCGGAATGTTTGGCGGAATGCTCCTCTCGCTACTGGCCCTCTTCTTTCCCGATGCCCCCATCTACTACGTCTTCCCTCTGATATGCACCGCCTCACTAATTACCAGCATCGCAGTGTCCCTCGCAACAAAACCGGTCGCCGCCAACGTTCTTATCGACTTCTACGAATCCGTCCGCCCCTTCGGCCTGTGGAAACCAATCCGCCAAAAAGCCCGACTGTCCCCTGACCAGCTTTCCGCAAAATCTGAACGCCTCTCCATCACCCTGTTGAATGTCGCCCTCGGTATGCTGATGATTACCGGCCTGTATCTCTTCCCAATGTACCTCGTAGGTCACTGGTATGCTAAATCTATTCTTTGGTTTGCACTCGCCGCCGCCCCCGCTATCGCCCTGAAATACACCTGGTACCAAAACCTTCCGGAATCACACTCAGAAACCCCCCAAACCCCCTGACAAATCTAATCCCCCTCACTCATCTTCATCCTCTTCCTCAATAGCTGCATACCCCCGCTGCCCCTCAACTATATAAGCAGGCTCTGACGTCCCCTCTTCATCTTCAGCCATGTCCTTATAACCCGCCTCCCCATCACGCTCCATCTGCTCACGGATTTGCTCATATTCTTTCAGCGTCATAACTACCTCACGCGCCTGGCTCCCCTTGTATTCCCCAAGAATCCCCGACGCCGCCATCATCTCTATTATTCGCGACGCACGCGCATAACCGATACTCAGCCGACGCTGAAGCAGCGACACGCTCCCGCGCTGGCTCTCTAACACAACCCGAACCGCATCGTCGAAAAGCTCATCCCTGCACATCTCGCTCGTATCGACCCGGCTAAGCTGTGTAAGCTCCGGATGGAACTGAGGCTCCGCTATCTCCTTCAAATGTTTCACAATCCGTTTTACCTCCCCATCATCGACAAAAGTCCCCTGCGCCCGAGCCAAATCACTCGTACCCGGCTTCAAAAAAAGCATATCGCCCTGACCAAGCAGTGTCTCCGCTCCGTTCTGGTCAAGGATTATCCTGCTGTCCATCCGTGCCGCAACACGAAAACCTATACGCGTCGGCATATTAGACTTTATCAAACCAGTTACCACCGTCGCTTGCGGCCGCTGCGTTGCTAACACAATATGAATACCAACCGCCCGGCTCTTCTGCGCCAGCCGCACTATATAAGCCTCTATCTCCTTCGCCGCCGTCATCATCAAATCCGCAAGTTCATCTATCACTATCACGATATAAGCAAGCTTCTTCGGTATCTTCGCCTCTTCTTCCTCGCTCCCCGGCGCAAACCGCTCCATTATCTCCTCCACCCCAAGCCGGTTATATTCGACAATATTCTTCACTCTCGCCTCAGCCAATAGCGAATAACGCTCATCCATCTTCACCGTCGCCCACTCCAAAACCTGCACCGCCCGCTGTGTCTCCGTTACTATCGGGCTCATCAAATGCGGTATCGTATTGAAAGCCGTCATCTCAACCATCTTCGGGTCAATCAAAATCATCTTCACCTCGTCCGGCCGCTTCGTCAGAAGTATCCCAGTGATAATACTGTTGATGCACACGCTCTTGCCGGACCCCGTCGTACCCGCGATTAGCAAATGCGGCATCGCCGTCAAATCCGACACAAGTGCCTCTCCCGATGAATCCTTCCCCAAAAACAATGGTATCTCCATCCTCTTCGGCTTGCGCCCCGCCAATTGCATCAGGTCCTTTATACGAACCTTTTCTTTTTCGCTGTTGGGTACTTCAATACCTATCGTGTGTTTGCCCGGCAAAGGAGCCACTACTCGCACCGCCCCAGCCCCAAGCGCACGAGCCATATCATTCGAAAGCGTACTTATCTGGCTAACCTTCACCCCCGCCCCTAACTCAAGCTCGAACATCGTCACAACCGGCCCCGTGTCCGCCGATACCACTCGCGCATTAATACTGAATTCACTTAAAAGCCTCTCCAGCGCAGCCGCCTTCGCTTTCACAACCTTCTCCTGCACCGATGCGAAACTATACTCCGCATCTGCTAACAAATCCGGTGAAGGAAGAGTATAATCCTCATAGCTCGGTGGAATATAAGCCTTCCCAGGCTTATGAACCGTCTGAGCTGTCAGCTTCAATGGCTGAGCCGCCGCCGGCTCAACAGGATGCGATTCTCTCTCCGCCTTTTCTCTGCCCCTGACTTCCGTCCCAAAGTGAGTTAATCGCGGCCCGACCGCTACAGGCCTTTGTCGAACGCTAAGCTTACGCCATATCTCACTGATGACCTCCGACTGCTGCCTCGCCGCCGACCATACCGGCACAGCGAATCCGAATATCTTCGCAAGAAAAATTCCAAGCCAACCTAATAACATCAAAAACAGGCTGTCCGCCAATAGAACTATCCCCACAATCCACGTCGCCGCGACTAATATGAAAGTCCCAAGCAGCGCAAAATGGCTCTTTAATAGCTCCGCTAATCCGACTCCGAGTACCCCCCCGGAACCAAACGGAAACCCAAAGACCTTATGCGGCCAAAGAAAATAAAAACTGCAGGAACCCGCCGCCGCCAAAAGACCAAGACCCACCATGCGAAGTACCGGCTGATTTAAATCCTTACCCGCCGCCTTAACTAAAAGAAAGCAAATCAGAGAAACCAATATCACCAATGCTCCCGGCCCAACATAATAAAGCATATAATAACTGCAGAAAGCGCCTATCGGCCCGCAAAGATTGACCGTCGGGCTGTTATGAGGATAAGCGAAACTGCTCGGCCAGTCACCCATATCGAAGCTAAGACAACTGCAAAGAAGAAACACCAGTCCCGCTATGCCTAAGCATTCCATTGCAAAAAGATATGACTTTTTTTCCTTCAAGCGGCCTCTTCCTGCCAAGTCCGATAAAATTTAACTGTTAAGAGCTTACTACTTTACTGCCAAAAACAAGACTTAGCATATATCGGCTACTATCAACATTCCTCTCCAAATTTACATCTTTAAGCCCATATGCTTCTCACATAAAAAATAAAACCCCGCAAAAAGCAGGCTTCGTCAACTCCACTTTCCCACCAAACAACAGTTCACAGGAACAATTCCCAAATGAGGGCAAAGCCCTCAAATGCTTAGACCTCTAACCCCGAAGGGCGTTAGGGGTTTTGGCTCCAATCTTAATCTGCGAGCCGCGATACACAAAAAAACCTTCTCCGACTCACAAACCCACAGATTCTTTTCTAAAAACTATGAACAACAAACTACAATCTACAAAGAAGTTTTCCCACCGCTGTTCTTATTTCAACTTTCACAGTTTTTTTAAAGTCATTATCTCTTTTAGATCAGTATTACCGGCAAATCTGCCACAATATCCACGATAACAAAACTCCTCTGTACTGTCTCCTCAAAATTGTTCGCCCCATTATACCCAAAAACAAGACCTTGTCAAACCAAATCTATCCAATATATCCACTCAATTAACAGCCCCATTTTTTCCTCTTCCCCCAAATTTATACGCCGGTTATTTTACCCTGTACCCTACGTGGTACGGGGCATCTTTTCTCTGCGCCCCCGTGCCCTAGGTATCTGCGCCTCTGCGGGATTAAATATTTAGTCCGTTATTATCCAACTCTAAATTCTGAATCTTAACTTGTGAAATAGAAAATGTTTAACTGTCGATAAATATTTGCACCCTACGGGACAAGCACAAGGCGAAAGCCGTCGTTGTAGCTGCGGACGTCGGGATTGTTGTTGCCGCGAGTGGCAGAGCGGCAGTCGTAGGTGTTGGTGACCCAGCCACCGCCCCGGAGAACACGGCTGGGGCCGGTTTGTGTGTTTTCCGGGTCCGTTGCAGGGCTCTTGGCATAATAGCCAGTATCGTAGAGGTCGCTGCACCATTCCCATACATTACCGTACATATCATATAAACCGAAATCATTGGGCCTCTTCTGTCCAACAGGGTGCGGCGATTTTCCAGCATTGTCATATCCATACCAGGCATATTCATCCAGAGAACTTTGATTGTTACCAAAACTAAATACCGTTGTGCTTGCGGCTCGGCAGGCATATTCCCGCTGCGCCTCGGTCGGAAGTCTATATGTTTTACCTTCTTTTTGGCTAAGCCATTGACAAAACGATTTCGAGTCGTTGTAACTTACACATACCACCGGATGGTTCCGGGTCTGCGAAAAACCAGGCTTCTTCCAGGAGAGGCCATTGACCTTATGCCATATATTTCCATTCCAGGCAAATGCCCATCCATGTTTTTCGGCATCAGTTTTATAATTGGTTTCGTCAACAAATCTTTTAAACTGACTGTTTGTCACCTCATAAATACCCATGTAGAAACCTTTGCTGATGCGAACCTTATGCTGAGGGTGTTCATCTGTAAAATTTGCAGCATTGCCGCCATATTGGCGAGCCACCTGAGAAGGTGTAAGGCGACTGCCCATAATAAAATCGCCAGCGGGAATATACACCAGCTTCATGACAATAGTATTGGTAATCACATCGCCGGGATCAGGGCAGTAATGGCCGCTTGCTTTCTTTTGCGAAGCACACGAAGAACATAACATGCCCAGAAAGAATACTGCCAAAATATGAACTTTGGTCATCTGCGTTTTTCCTTTCTGACCTTATCGGCTTAACAAAGCCTAGAGCAGTTTAATTTTTTGTCACTTTCAGAGAAGGCTTCACCGCAACATTTTATTGTTTTTGCTCGTCATTCTCCAAGACTTTTTCGCTTTCATAATATCCCCTTTCAGAAAAATTAGTTTTCACCGCATCATTTTAACAATCGCCGATTTTGATTCCAACGATAGCTTCGACCAAACTGACCGCACTGGCAAGTTTTTATTATCATTTAATCACCATAAGAAAAACGGAGATAAAGAAGATAGGCAAGATATATCAAGCCTGCCATCACCAGAAAAAAACCAATACAGCCTATAATTCTGTAATTTCGGAGATTGAAATCTTCAACTATTTCACCATTTATTTTATATGTTATTTCCCACTTTCTTTTCTCTATTTTTGTACCAACTGGTAAATCTCGTGCAAGAGTAATGTCATTGCCGTGAGCCACATATTGAATAGTTTCTTCTCCATCACTTGTTTTAATGATATACGTACAAAAATACTTAAGCGAATAAGGGTCATCTGGATGATATCGTGTTCGCTCGCTTTCTATTATCGTACCATTGAGTTCAATAAGAGCTCGGTTCAATGTATTGTATAAAAAAAACCATATCATCATTCCCCCCCAAACAAAACATATAAAAAAAATAACACCTTTGTATGAAGACGTTCTAATAAACATCGTAATAGCACTCTCTCTTTGTCTTTTCAATGTATCCAGTTATTACCGCACCATTTTAACAATCGCTGCTGTTCTTGCTCGACTTCCTTTGCAGCGCTTTGCATATACCTATCACCAACGGGTCAACAACTAAGACAACCACAATAATTGTTACAATTGCCCACATTTGTTTTTCCTCACCACACCATTTTAACAATTGCCGAGCTGCTTATTTTTTCCTTGTTTTCATATTAATTATTTTGCTAATGATAAGCCACAAAATCAACCCCCCCAATGTCAATAAAAGAATGGTTGAACCACTAACTGCTAAGAAGTTGATATTCATATAACTATCCTTAATTCCAATTCCTATTTAACGGCCTTAGAAACTTTTTCTTTCACTTCACAAATACCACCTTACCATTGTAACAATTGCCGATTTACTTATTGTTTTTGTCGTTCTTGCGGCGAGCCAAACGTATAATACAGACAACGACAGCGATAAGAAATACATAGAGAGATACCATTAGGCAGAACGGAAGTATTTTCTCTATTCCCATTACAAACTCCTTTCAGAAAAGTCTTCACCTCACCATTTTAACAATTCCATCTAAATCCCTCAACACCATCCGCCAAGAGCGGGCGACCCCAAATTATATCTCCGCTTTCCAGACAAAATATTTCATAATTTATCTCGAACTCTCAGTTCAAGAATATGACTTTGATAACTAGGTATTCCAAAAGACATATCCACCAATAAAGCACACTCGTGGCCCCCATCGCAAACAGTTCGTCTTTGGACATCTTTGTGGCTATTTTCCAATAGCCTTTAAAGAAAAAGTGAAGCGGTAGAAGCCCCCACAAAAACAGGCGTCCAGTAAAAGCCAGGTACCTCTTCCAACTACCGAACAACCAAGAACTTATGAATAATAGCACTGGAAAATTCAAGCCTAACACTAACAAGGCTACCTTCCAATGCTGAGCCAAGGAAAATCCCGGTAGTATCTTTGCCCCCAGCTGGTTCGGCATAAAGTACAGACTTAATATTATCATCATTGAGACATAGACAATTATTTCGGTGAGTTTCAATTTTGGAGTTTTTTCTGCCTTTGCCCAATGTTTACTGTATTGGTGGAATGTCATACCCTCTGCGGCCGCGCGCTCTCTAAACACACTAATTCCCTTGTACATCACTATCATAAATGCAACAGTACCTGCCATCGTCACTAAAATAGCAAAGTAAAGCCCTCTAAATATCAAAAGCAAAATAAATAGACCGACCAACCCCGGGCTTGCGTAACCAAGGCGTATCAGAATATGTCCAAACATTGACCTTTCTTTTCCGACACTTCCCACGTGGCCCCCGTCGTAACGGCTCATTCCTCGGATGTTTTTTTTACCACCTTCGCCTGCAGCCTGTTCCTTGCTGCTTGGACTTTCTTGTGTGACCGACTTTTCTTGCAGTCGAACTCTGGAAATTTCAGGCAACTGCTTCGTTTCATCCTCATTAATCCTGTGTTCCTCTGTACTTATGCGAAAAACACATCCACAGGCACACTTGACCTTTTTACCGCGCCATTTGTCCTTTAATGAATATTTTTTGTCACAATTCTGGCATATGGATGTAATAGTCATTGTTTAATTGTTTCTTTGTCTTTTGCTGTACTTGCAAAAGATATTATCCAATATTAAACGCTTAGCTACGCAACCAAGCCTTCCATTCTTCAAACCAAATAAACAAAAGATTTTTACCATAAACAAAGCAGTTTTCCCTCATTGAAACACCTAATTATATCCCCACTTTCCAGACCCTGTCAAACCAAATCTATCCAAT